>NZ_JBIBGE010000085.1:0-1019 GCF_042956345.1 Pseudomonas sp. NPDC008258 | reverse complement strand
GCCGATGCGTTGTTGCACGTGATCCTCGCCGGCGCGGCGACGCCGTCGACCGAGCGTGCGCCTTCGGTGCTGCCGATGCCCGGCTTTGCCGAGCGCATGGACGATGCCGAAGTGGCCGAACTGGCAACCTTCCTGCGCCAGGGCTGGTCGAACCAGGCCTCGACAGTGACGGCGGAGCAAGTGCGCAACGTTCGTGCTGGGTTGCACGCTCACCCTTAGTGCCGAGGCACAGTTGCAAGTACCCTCGGCTTTCTTTGCCAAGGATGGTGCTAGAAGCCTGAGGGGTGTGAGTAGCGCATTCTATTGATAAAACCGATGGTAGCTATGTGGTGAGTATCGGTTTTGTCAAAGAAAATAGGGGCACGACTTACGCAACGGATGGAATTTGCAATGAAAACGGTCTCCTTCACCGAACGCCTGGTACACGCCGTGGGCTACGAACTGTTCGCCGTGCTGCTGTGCGCACCGCTGTTGTCCTGGGTGATGGGCAAGTCGCTGGCGACGGCAGGCGCATTGGCGGTGACCTTGTCGGTAATCGCCATGCTGTGGAACATGGTCTACAACGCGCTGGTCGATCGCTGGGTGCAGACCGAACGCATTCACTGGAAAGCTAGTGCGCGTTTTGTGCACGGTTTGGGCTTCGAGGCCGGGCTGGTGGTGTGGTGCCTGCCGGTGGCGGCGTGGATGCTGGATATTTCGCTGCTGCAGGCGTTCATGGTGGAGCTGGGCTTCTTCGTGGTCATCCTGCCCTACACCGTGCTGTACAACTGGGCGTTCGACAAAGCTCGGCACCTGCTGATGCAGCGCCGCCTGGCATAAGTTGGCGCTCTCGCGAGTAGGAAAGTACGCGCGGTCTCTGTGGGAGCGGGCTTGCCCGCGAACACCGGCGCAGCCGGTGCCAGCCTACCGCGGCGGCTGCTTCGTGGGTGAACCCGCTTGTATGGTAGGACTTGAAGGGAGGAGGAGGGTCATAACTCGCTTCTGACTGTTCGCGCAGTACAGACCGTGGGAGAAATCAC
>NZ_JBIBGE010000084.1:0-1055 GCF_042956345.1 Pseudomonas sp. NPDC008258 | reverse complement strand
CGCTTGCCGCCGGCCAGCAGCTTGGCGCCGTCCTTGTGGCCAGCCTCGATGTACGACAGCACGGTGTTCATCTGCTGGGTGTCGACCAGGGCACCCACAGTGGTCTGTGGGTCCAGCGGGTTGCCGGGCTTCCAGCCTTTCAGGGCCTCGACCACCATCGGCAGGAACGTGTCCTTGATCGAACGCTCGACCAGCAGACGGGAACCGGCGGTGCACACTTCGCCCTGGTTGAAGGCGATGGCGCTGGCGGCGGCCTCAGCGGCAGCTTGCAAGTCCGGGGCGTCGGCAAAGACGATGTTCGGGCTCTTGCCACCGGCTTCCAGCCAGATGCGCTTCATGTTCGATTCGCCGGCGTACACCATCAACTGCTTGGCGATCTTGGTGGAACCGGTGAACACCAGGGTGTCGACGTCCATGTGCAGGGCCAGGGCCTTGCCCACGGTATGGCCATAGCCTGGCAGCACGTTCAGCACGCCGGCCGGGATACCGGCTTCGATCGCCAGCTGGGCGATGCGGATGGCAGTCAGCGGGGATTTTTCCGACGGTTTGAGCACCAGCGAGTTGCCGGTAGCCAGGGCCGGGGCGATTTTCCAGCAGGCCATCAGCAGCGGGAAGTTCCACGGTACGATGGCACCGACTACACCCACTGGCTCACGGGTAACCAGGCCAAGCTGGTCGTGCGGGGTCGGGGCGACTTCGTCGTAGACCTTGTCGATGGCTTCGGCGGTCCAGTGAATGGCTTGCGCCGCACCCGGCACGTCGATGCTGGAGGAGTCGCCGATCGGCTTGCCCATGTCCAGGGTTTCCAGCAGCGCCAGCTCTTCGACGTTCTTGCGCAGCAGGTCGGCGAAGCGGATCAGCTTGGCCTTGCGCTTGGCCGGGGCCAGTTGCGACCACACGCCAGCGTTGAAGGTGGCGCGGGCGTTTTCCACTGCGCGGTTGGCATCGGCCAGGTCGCAGCTGGCAACCTTGGCCAGGAAGCGTCCGTCGACCGGGCTCAGGCACTCGAAGGTTTCACCGGATGCGGCATCGGTGTATTCGCCGTTGATGAAGGC
>NZ_JBIBGE010000083.1:0-1195 GCF_042956345.1 Pseudomonas sp. NPDC008258 | reverse complement strand
TGTGGGAGATTCTATGGTTTTAGGGAAGTTTTTTAAGCGGCTTTTGATCGATACTCGTCTCCGCTTTTCAGTAGGGCAAATACTACTCGCGCCAATTTGCGTGCAAGCATGACAAGCGATGCTGTCGTGCTAAAGCCCCGTGCCAGGCGCTCTTCGTAGTACGACTTCCATACTGCCGTGCGGCGTGCCGACATGGCCGCGTTATGAAGGAGGCGTCGAGCTTCGGGGTCTCCTCGCTTCGTGAGCTTGGATTGCCCTTTTTTCTGCCCCGACTGTGCAATCCTCAGATCCATACCCAAAAAGGCGATAAACGCATCCCCTCCGCTGAAGCTGCCACGCTGAAACGTCGCAGTCAGGCGAGCAGCAGTTAGAAAACCAATCCCTTCGACCTTCATGCAGCGCTTTACCTGAGGCATCAGCCCGGCCTTCTCCAGCAGATCCTTGATCATCTTCTCCACCAGCAGCTCAAGCCGCTGCATCGCACGCAGATGAGTCTTGAAGGCGGCTTTGAGTAGCGGTTCATTGGCCCAGCCCTGAGTCAGGCTGGTTCGTGCCTGGACCAGTCCTGCACGTCGCCGAAACAGGCTCAGAAGCTGTCGATAGATAGCCGGTGGCGGCGCCCAGGGCGTTAGGTCCTGCCCTTCGTTCTTCAGATAGCGGGCCAACAGCTGGGCATCAATTGCATCTGTCTTAGCGCGTACGTTGACGCCTTTTCGGTAATGGCTTAGGGCGTACCCATCTACCACGTAGATCGTATGCCCGAAGTCAAAGGCCAGATCCGTAAACAGAACGTGATAGATGTTGGTCGCTTCGATGGCGATGGACATCGCACCCGAGATGCCTTTGAGCCATTTCTTGATAGCTGCCTTGGTATTGGGGATTGCTATGAGTTCTGCTGACTCGTCGTCCCAAATGACCAGTTCCGCTTTGGCCACATCCACGCCAATCAGCCGCTTTGAATCAGCAACCACCATTGCCATGAGCAACTCTCCTCGATAGTGTTGAAGCACTTGAAGGGTCACCCAGAGGCGCTGGCTTGTGTCTTTCGTCGGTCTGAGCCCGGAAGCATTCTTTATCGGCGCTTGGGTGAAAAGGGAGGAGGGGCGAGGTCTCCCACGGTCTGTACTGCGCTAACAGTCAGAAGCTGGCTTTGTCCCTCCTCCTCCCTTCAAGTCTAACCATACAAGCTGGCTTG
>NZ_JBIBGE010000082.1:0-1209 GCF_042956345.1 Pseudomonas sp. NPDC008258 | reverse complement strand
TGGCGAGAGCTAACACCTATGGACCTGAAAATGCTTTTCATCGCCGACTACCTACAGGGGCCACCTAGCTTCAGCGCCCTGTGTGAGGCCTACGAGATCAGTCGAAAGACTGGCTACAAATGGGTCGAGCGATACGAGAAAGAGGGCCCCGCAGGCTTGGAGGAGCGCAGCCGGCGTCGGTTGACCCAGGAATGGGTTGTGCCCGTCGCGGTCCGCGAGGCCATCGTCGAATTGCGCGGTCAGGGTGAGACGGTGCCTGGGCCGAAAAAAATCCAGGCAGCGTTGCAGGAGTGCTTTCCTGATCAGGCGCCACCCTCGAAGACCGCGATCTACAACATCCTCAAGAAAGCCGAACTGATCAAGCCGCGGCGTTTACGTCAGCGCGTGGCCATCTATCCCAAGCCACTGGAGAAAGCGGAATCGCCCAATCAGCTGTTCAGTGCCGACTACAAGGGGCAGTTCCTCACAGGAGCAGGTGTCTGGTGCTATCCGTTGACGATCATGGACCACGCCAGTCGCTTCTTGCTTGCGTGTCACAGCATGGCTAACACGAACTTCCTGGAAACGCAGGCAGTGTTCACCGAAGTATTCCGCGAAAATGGCCTGCCTGAGCGTATCCGCACCGACAATGGCGTACCGTTCGCCAGCAAGGGACGCGCAGGCCTTTCCCAACTGTCGATCTGGTGGTTGCGTTTGGGCATCATTCCCGAGCGCATCGCACCAGGCAGACCTGAACAGAATGGCCGGCACGAGCGTATGCACCGGACACTCAAGAGCACGCTTCCTTCACCGCCGGCAGTGGCATGGGAGGCTCAACAACGGCACTTTGATCGATTTCGGCAGCATTACAATTACGAGCGGTTGCACGAGGCGTTGAAACAAAGAACGCCGGCGTCCTGTTATCAAGCTTCGCCGCGCCCATTCCCTGAAAAGCTGCCTGAGATGACTTATCCCAGCCATATCGAGAGCTTGTCAGCTGACAGCTGCGGCATCGCCAACCGCCGTGGTTTGAGGATCTATGTAGGATACGTGTTGAAGCACCAGACCATTGGGCTGGAGCAAGTTGGAGAGGGGGTGTGGGATGTTATTTTCGGTCCCATCATCCTCGGTAGGATCGATGCGCGTGATGCCGTTGATGGCTATGTGACGCTCAAAGTGTCACCTATGTGAGTGAACTTTTATGTAACCCATGTGAGTGACCCGTACATG
>NZ_JBIBGE010000081.1:0-1293 GCF_042956345.1 Pseudomonas sp. NPDC008258 | reverse complement strand
TTCGCGGTGTACGACCGGAGACATCGTTTACATCGTAAACCGGGGACATGGTTTACACATTTGAGGCTTGGACGCGGTTCTCACCCCGTCCAAGCCTTCCCAGGAGATGGTCACACAGGAACACATCCCAAACATCATCTTCCACTTCTTTTAGGCCGATCCTCTCGCCACAGAGGGCTTCGCTGATGAACAACAGCTTGCCCTTCCATTTGATCGACCCATTCTGTCTGACACTGCGGACCGTCATTTCGGCGGGATACTCCACGATAGGCAGGCATCCTGGGTAAATTCGGTCAGAGGGTACGTATAGTTCGGATGGGCGCTTCATCCCCAGCGCTTCGTGGGGCCGGACATAGTTGAATTCGTGCCGAAAGTGCTCGAGCAGTAGCTGTTGATCGATCAGGTTTTGTCCTATCGGCAGTTCAAGCTTCATGCTTCGATGCATTCGTTCATGGCGACCATTCTGATCAGGTCGCGCGGGTGCGGTCCGCTCAGGAATGATGCCCAGGCGGATCAGCCAAACCGCGACTGTAGACATTCTTGCCAAGCCAGTTGAGGCAAATGGGCTGCCGTTATCAGAGCGAATGACCTCCGGCATGCCATGCTCCTGGAAAAGCCATTCAAGCGTCTGGATGACCGGCTGCGTCATGATGTTCTTGTGAGCTTTGCAGGCCAGGATGAGGCGCGAGGCGTGGTCAGTGACCGTCAAGGGATAGCACCATTGGCCATCGAGCATTTTGAACTGGCCCTTGTAGTCGATGCACCAGGTTTTGTTCGGCTCGTTGGCCTCCCGCATCTTTGTGGGGCTCTTCCCGTATCGCCGTCTAGCGCCACGCTTGTGGACCATGCCCATCCGATCCAGCCACTGACCGGCCGTGCTTGGAGAGGGCCAATCAATGGAGGGATCTTCAAGACGCAGCAACTCGATAAGCTTCTTGGGGCCCCATTTGTCGTGCGCTTCTTTCATCGCAACAATGCGGGCCAGTAGCTCATCGCTGGTCTTGTTAGGGCTGTTGTTAGGGCGCCGCGAGGCGTCGGACAGCGCGGTAAACCCACCCGCATCATATCGGGTTATCCACTTGTCGACCGTGGGACGGCTGACGTTGTACCGGCACGCCAGTTGGCTCTTGGTGTAATCACCGGAAAGCCATTCACTGACCAGTCTGATTCGTTGATCCATAGGGGACTCTTGGTTCCAGGGCATGATCAGATACCTCCTGATCATGCGTATTAGCCTGTAAACCATGTCCCCGGTTTGGAATGTAAACGATGTCTCCGGTTTGTACCGCGGGC
>NZ_JBIBGE010000080.1:0-1298 GCF_042956345.1 Pseudomonas sp. NPDC008258 | reverse complement strand
TTCATTGAACAGATTCAGGTTCATCATTTGGCCTCCGCGGTCATCATTTTCTTCCACTGCTGGTACGCCGCACGCATGCCGGTCTCGGCACTGACATCGGACACCAGGCCATCGGGCGTGGGTTTCTCGCCGGGCAGGCCGCGGTTGAGCATGATCCACAGGTTCTCGCCGGCGCTGGCGCCTTTCTGCACGCGCTCCCAGGCCTCGGAGTCGTCCGGGGTACCGAAGCCCATCGGGCCCTGGAAGTGCTCGTGCAGGCGCAGGCGGTAGCGGTTGGCCGCGGCCGGGCCACCGTCCATGGTGATCACCGAATGGTGGATCTCGGTCTCGGTCACCGAGATCGGCTGCAGTACACGGAAGAACGCCATCGAGCAGGCGACGTTGGGGAACAGGTTGAGGTTGAAGCCCGAACCGCCGACGGCACGCACGATGCGACGCACCTGCTGCTCCTCGATGCCTTCGTCACGCAGTTCGGCGGCCAGGGCTTCGAAACGCTCGGGGATCGGCTTGTCGAGATCCGCTTCCAGATCGACCAGTTCGGGGATCATCACCATCACGCTGTGGCCGTTGCCCAGGTCCTCGACGTAGCCGGGGCCCTTGACGAAGTCGAACAGCTCCAGGGTCTGCTCGTCGACCGAGGACAGGAAGCTCTTGTGCACCAGCGGGAAGTGATAGGCGTCGGTGGTGTTTTCGAGCTGGATCTTCCAGTTGCCGGGGAAGCGGAAACGGTGCTCGCCCGGCACCTTGATGCCGTAGCCGGCGCCCTGTTTCATGAACAGGTCCATCCACTTCTTTGCCGCGCCGAGGAAGTCCTGCAGCGGCTCGATGTCGTCCTTGAAGGTGGCGAAGACCATGCCCGCATAGCTTTCGGTGCGCAGGCTGACCAGCGGCAGCTCGGCCTTGTCGATGCAGTCGCCGTAGCTTTCCGGGTGCGGGATGCCGCGCAGCGAGCCGTCCAGGGCGTAGCCCCAGCCGTGGTAGGGGCAGACAAAGCTGTTGGTCTTGCCTTTCTTGTGTTCGCAGACCGTGGCGCCGCGGTGGCGGCAGCGGTTGAGCAGCACGTTGATGCCTTTCTTGCGGTCGCGCACCACGATCACCGGCTGCTTGCCGATATAGGTGGTCTTGTAGCTGCCGGCGTCGGGCACTTCGCTCTCGTGGGCGACCCAGATCCAGGTGCTGTGGAAGATTTTCTCCAGCTCGGCGTCGAACAGCGCCGGGTCGGTGTACAGGGATGTGTGGACGCGGTCGGCCTGCACCAGTTCGGCCGGGTCGACTGCCAGGTTGATGGCGGGAATCAG
>NZ_JBIBGE010000079.1:0-1328 GCF_042956345.1 Pseudomonas sp. NPDC008258 | reverse complement strand
ATGTAGACGTTGTCCGGCGCGGCGACAGTTACCGATCCGGTGGTAGCGTTGGCTGCCACGTTGATCACGGTCTTGTCGGCCAGGGTGAAGGTCAGCGCGCCGTGGTTGTTGATCGGCAGGCCATCCGGGCCGGTCAGGGTCACGGTGTAGGTGATGGTGCCACCTTCGGTCGCTTCGGCAGACGCGGTCAGCTTGGCCACGACTTCGGTCGGGGTGTCCTTGATTTCGACAGTAGCCGAAGGCTTGGTTACCACCAGGTTCTCGAACTGACGACCATCCGGCACGCTGGTGCCGGTGATGCTGACGATCAGGTTGCCGCCGTCGACATAGACGTCTTCGCCCTGGACATCGTTGGTCCAGACAGCGGACAGCGTACCCTTGGTGATTACCACCGACTTGCCTTCACCCAACTGCACGGTCAGGTCCTGGTCCAGCTTCTCTTTGATGCTGATGGTGAAGGTCGGCTTCTCGTTCTCGAAGACCGAGGTCTGGTTGGCAACGATGCTCAGTTCGACCTTGTCGCCTTGGTTGTTGTCGCCTGGAGTACCCACGCCGGCTTCGTCGACCACTTTGGTGCTGGCAGCCTTGTCGTCCAGCTTGAGGTCTTCGAAGCGGCTTGCACCTGGGCCTTCCACCGACTTCAGCGACAGGCTGACGTTGGTGTCGCCGATGTACACGTTGTCCGGCGCAGCCACGGTCACACTGCCGCTGCTCTCGTTGGCCAGTACGTTGATGGTGGTCTTGCCGTCACTCAAGGTGAAGGTCATTGCACCGTGGTTGTTGATCGGCAAGCCATTCGGACCGTGCAGGGTCACGGTGTAGATGATGTTGCCGCCTTCGGTCACCTCCGGAGTCGCGGTCAGCTTGGCTACGACTTCGGTCAGGGTGTCCTTGATCTCGACACTGGCCGACGACTGGGTCACGACCAGGTTCTCGAACTGGCGACCATCCGGCACGCTTACACCGGTGATGCCGACGGTCAGGGAGTCGCCATCGACGTAGACGTCTTCACCTTGGACATCGTTGGTCCAGACAGCAGACAGCGTGCCCTTGGTGATTACCACCGACTTGCCTTCACCCAACTGCACGGTGAGGTCCTGGTCCAGCTTCTCTTTGATGCTGATGGTGAAGGTCGGCTTCTCGTTCTCGAAGACCGAGGTCTGGTTGGCAACGATGCTCAGTTCGACCTTGTCGCCGTGGTTCTCAGTGCCCGGAGCACCTGGGTTGCCTGGAGTACCTGGCTCGTCGGTGACTTCGGTGCTGACCGGCGTTTTATCCAGGGTCAGTTGCTCGAACTTGCCTGCGCCGGTGACCGAGGCGATCGACTT
>NZ_JBIBGE010000078.1:0-1397 GCF_042956345.1 Pseudomonas sp. NPDC008258 | reverse complement strand
GTTGACCGACGCATGCCGCTGGCCTGGAGCAGCGCCCCGATTACCGAAACCTTGCCCATCGGCAACCTCGCCGCCGTGGCACGGCACTATCCCTGGAGCCAACCGAAAGTCCCGGTGGTGGTGGCACTGGCCGACGCCGAAGGCATGGCCATGGACCTCAGCCTGTCGGTCTCGGCCTACCAGCACCAGTTGCGCGACCTGATGCCCGCCGAGCAACTGCCCCACACCCAACCCGTCCAACCGCCCGAGCAGGAACGCGTGCCGGCGTGCTTCCGGCTGAATGCCGAACAGCTGAGCCCGCAGAGCCGTGATTTTCACCACCGCAACCTGGTGGGCATGCTGCTGAACAAGACGCTGGAGAGCCTGTACCCGAGCGATGCCCCTTCACCGGAACTGGCCGCGTTCCGGCTCGGCACGGAGCGCCGGGGGCCCGCCCTGTCGCCCGCCGAGTCGCATTTCCAGGCCCTCACCCACAAGGACTACTCCCCCAATGGCGCACGCCTGGCACAGCGCCTGGACCTGGACAAATACCGGCGCTTTCTCGCCGAACGCGATGAGCTGGGGCGACGCCTTGCAGCACTGCGCAACCAGGCCTTGCAAGCCAGCAACGATCATGACGCCTGGCTGGCAACGGCTGAACCCGCGCATCTCGATAACCCCTACAGCCTGGCTGCGGCCTTGGCCTGCTACGACCGCGACGAGATCGTGTCGTCCCGCGGGCTGGAAATTTCCCTGGCGCTGCTGATTCACCCCATGGGCCAACCGACGCCGGGCGCCGAAGACCAGGACCGGCGACTCAAGCGCCTGGAACAGTGGCTGGACCAGCACGACAGCCCGTTGTACACCGCCCTGGCACCGTTCAACCCGTTCAAGGACAAGGCGGATTCGGTCGGCAGTGTGTTTGGCGCCAGCGACAACGTGATCGAAGGGTTGGCCGGTCGCTTCCCGGCCATGGCCGACATCACCGACCTCACGGCGCAATCGGTGAATACCGTGGTGCTCAAACGCCTGCGCGGGCAAACCCGCTGGGATGCCAGTCACGGCCTGCGCCAGCAGGTGTTGCTGGCGGCGCGTGAGGCGAATGCCGAGAAGGCGCTGGGGCTGTTGGCAGCACGCTACCGGATCACCGAACAGGCCATTGCGGAAAACCCGTTCAGCCAAGAGGTGGAGAAGTACCTGAAGAATGGCATGGCGCAGGTTGAAGAGATGAAGCAGCTGCGCATTTCGGGAAGCCGGACGGTATCGATCGAACTGACCACCACCGCGCGGGTGAAACCCAACTTTCTCGGGTTGCTGACCTCGGGCGGTGGCGGTGGTTTGAACGCGGGGATGCTGTGGTTCAACGTGATTTCGCTGAAGACGGCCTACAACAGCCTGCAGAAGAGCAATGCACCGGA
>NZ_JBIBGE010000077.1:0-1663 GCF_042956345.1 Pseudomonas sp. NPDC008258 | reverse complement strand
CCCCCGGTGTCAGGGTAGTTGTCGTGTCCCCCGCTTTTTGAAAAGCATTCCGGGGGCGGCAAGAGTATGGTCATGCCTTTCTATTCCGAAGAACGTAAAGCCGCACTGCTGAAAATGATGCTTCCACCACTGAACCTATCGGCGGCGGAGGTCGCCCGGCGCGAAGGCTGCAGCGATATGTCTCTCCATTATTGGCGCAAGCAAGCTGCGGCCAGAGGAACGCAATTGTCCGATACCAAGCAACCCGCTGAGAGTTGGTCAGCCGAAGCCAAGATGGCAGTCATCATGGAAACTGCAGCGCTTTCGGAGCTGGAGATCGGTGAGTATTGCCGGCGCAAAGGCATTTTCCCTGAGCAGATCACCGACTGGCGTAATGCGTTTATCGCCAGTAGCACGAAGCAGTCGACCGCTAAAAATGTGAGCGCTGGTCAGTCCCGAGAAGATAAAAATCGTATCCGTGAGCTGGAGCGTGAACTGCGCCGCAAGGATGCAGCGTTGGCTGAAGCCGCGGCCTTGCTGGTGCTGCGAAAAAAGCTCAATGCCTACTGGGGCAGCGACGACGAGGGCAACTGACCTTGTTGCCAGAACGGCATTTACTCGTTGGTTGGCTTAATGAGGCCATTGCGGCCGGTGCCCGCAGGGCACCGGCTTGTCTGGAGGTCGGCATTTCGCTACGAACGCTACAACGCTGGAGCTTGCCTGATGAGATGCGTGCTGATGGCCGAACCACCACCGTGAGGCCTGCGCCTAGCAACGCGCTCAGTGAGTTTGAGCGTCAAGCTATCGTTGCGCTCTGTAACAGCAAGGCGTACGCACATCTACCGCCGAGCCAGATCGTGCCGCAACTGGCTGATGAGGGCCGATACATGGCCTCAGAAGCGACCTTTTACCGCGTGCTGCACGCCGCAGGGCAGCAGCAGCATCGTTCGCGAGCCAAGAGACCGCATCGTCATGAGGCGCCCACCACCTATGCGGCGACGGCCGCTAATCAGGTGTGGTCGTGGGACATCACCTACCTGCCGTCACCGGTTCGCGGGAAGTTTTACTACCTCTATCTGATCGAAGACATCTACAGCCGCAAGGCTGTGGGCTGGGAAGTTTACGAGTCAGAAAATGGCGAAAACGCAGCTGCGTTACTGCAACGGAGCGTGACTCAAGAGAAGTGCTGGCGGCAGCCGCTGGTACTTCACTCGGACAACGGTGCGCCGATGAAGTCTGCGACGCTGCTGACCAAGATGTATGACTTGGGCATCACACCATCGCGTGGCCGGCCACGCGTCAGCAACGACAATCCCTACTCTGAATCGCTGTTTAGAACGCTGAAGTACTGCCCACAGTGGCCACAGAGTGGCTTTGCCAGCTTAGAGGAAGCGCGTATCTGGGTGAGAGATTTTATGACCTGGTACAACACGGGACATCGTCATAGCCGAATCCGCTTCGTGACACCGGCTCAACGGCACGAGGGAAAAGATCGGGAAATCCTGGCACGGCGCGATGCGATTTATCGCCAGGCCAGAGACAAACGACCCGAACGATGGTCGGGCGGCACCCGCAATTGGAGCCCTATAGGAACGGTCTATCTGAACCCCGAAAGAACGCTGACTGTGGTAACAAAGGTCGCGTAGCACGACGGCGGACGCGACAACTACCTTGAAAAACGCCG
>NZ_JBIBGE010000076.1:0-2949 GCF_042956345.1 Pseudomonas sp. NPDC008258 | reverse complement strand
GAGCAGACGCGAGTCAGAGCTGCGGTCAGAGTGGTCTTACCGTGGTCAACGTGGCCGATAGTGCCGACGTTAACGTGGGGAAGGGAACGATCAAACTTTTCCTTAGCCATCGATACAATCCTCCGCAGAAGAAATAGTCTTGCGCTGATAAAACAAAGGCAGATATTTTCATATCTGCCTTGTTTAAATGGAGCTCTTGAGCGGATTTGAACCGCTGACCTCACCCTTACCAAGGGTGTGCTCTACCAACTGAGCTACAAGAGCGAAACACTTTGCGCAAAATCCAGCAAACTTGGAGCGGGTAGCGGGAATCGAACCCGCATCATCAGCTTGGAAGGCTGAGGTTCTACCACTAAACTATACCCGCGGAGCTTGCGGCTCTCGCTAAAACTGGTGGAGGGAGAAGGATTCGAACCTTCGAAGCTCTCGCAACGGATTTACAGTCCGTCCCCTTTGGCCGCTCGGGAATCCCTCCAGATGTGGCCGGCATTCTATTTGTCTGCCGTCCTAGTGTCAAGCGTTTTTTCAAATTTTTTCAATCAAATCTGAAACTTAGCTGCTTTGACACCGCTTCCAGCGCTACCACCTAAGTGGTGTTCCCTGTGAAGCGGGCGCCATTCTATCAAGCTATTCGCCAGTTGCAATACCCTGGCAGAAAATAATTTTATGTTTTAAGTCTTTGAAATCATTGGAAAGAGCTGACAGCACCGTTTGGTCCAGCAAACGCTCGCTTTCCGGGGCGACCTTAAGCCAGCGCCCATCGGCTCCGGGCAACTGCCCCACCACTGGCAGGGTGACGATATCAAGGCTCAGCAGACGCTGGCGCAGTGCATCCAGCTGGTCCTGCCCCACTACTCCCCCAACAACCAGGCATTCATCACGGCGCTTGGGCGGCGCCGAAACACCCGTTTCACGCAGCAGACGGATTTCTTGCTGATTCCCCTTGTACAGAGACAGAGGGGCGACTTCCTTGACCTTCAGCGGGGCTTCCTGCTGGTGCCATACGTAATAAAACACGTTGAGCACCAGTAACAGCAGAAACAACCAACGCATAAGCACCTCAATCCAATGGGCAGGCCATGGCCAGACCAACGAAAACCAGGTCGGGTACGACACGCGCCTGTGGCAAAGCCTCCCGCACCAGCGGCGCATCGCCACCGGTGAGGAACACCGTGAATTCATCACCCCAGAGCGCTTGCGCCTGATCAAGCTGGGTACGCGCAAAGCCCTGGAGCATCAGCACACAACCGCGCTCGACTGCTTCAACCGTGGAGCGGCCTGGCGACAGGCTGGTCAACGCCCGCTCGGCGGAGGCATCGTCGTAGCGAATACGGCGGGTATGGGTACGCAACTGGCTGCGCATCAGGGGCATGCCAGGACAGATGTAGCCACCCAGGTGCTCTCCGTCAGCAGCGACGAAGTCAGATTTGGCAGCGGTGCCCAGGTCGATTACCAGGCAAGCCCCCTTGGCCAGGTGAAATGCGCCGAGCGCAGCCAGCCAACGGTCCATGCCCAGGCGCTGATAGTCGTCATAACCGTTGCGCACACCGGCCATTTCCTGCGCAGGGTGCGCAACACGCGCCTGAACGGCAAATGCCTGAGCGATCAATGCGCACAATGCATCGGTTTCTTCTTCGCTGCGTACGCTGACAATACGGCAACCGGTAAGACGCACTGAAGCCAACCCCGCCACCTCTGCCAGCAACGCATGATCGGAGTCGACGATCCCGCCACCCTCAATGACTGCATCAGCGACGTGGATAACCCGCCACTTGATGAAGCTGTTACCGCAATCGAGCTCAAGAATCATCACGCAACCTCAAACTGAGCTCACCACCGCTAAAGCTCTTTTCCACTCCGTCCACCTCAAGGCGCAAGCCGCCCTGCCCGTCGACGCCAAGAACCACACCATCAATATGCGTGCTGCCAGCAACCAGCGAAACATTGCGACCCTGCCAAAGATGCGCTTGCTCCCATTCTTCCTGGAATGCTGCGAACCCATAGCGACGATGGCGCGCCAATTCGTGCTGCAGTTGCTGGCTGAGTGAAGCCACCAAGTGGTTGCGATCTATTACCGCACCCACCTCACGCCGCATCGAGGTCCACTGCTGGTCGACCTGCTCGTTATCCTGCATGTTCACATTGATACCAACACCTAGTACCACATGACAGACATCGGCCGGGTCGCCAACCAGCTCCAGGAGGATACCGGTGATCTTCTGTCCGCGAACCAGCACATCGTTGGGCCATTTGAGCCCTACATCCTTTACGCCAAATGCCTGCAAGGTGCGCATTACGGCCAAACCGACCACCAGGCTCAAACCTTCGAGCTGGCGCATGCCGCCTTCCACACGCAGTACAAGGCTGTAATAGAGGTTTTCGGCAAATGGGCTGACCCACTGGCGCCCACGCCGGCCTCGACCGGCGCTCTGCCGCTCGGCCAGGACAACAAATGGAGCCACCTGCCCTTGGCCGGCAAGCCGCAAGCCTTCGGCATTGGTCGAATCGATGGTTTCATGGATGAACACCGGCCATTGCTCACCTTCGGCATACCCGGCGATGGCCTGCGCCTCAAGCAAGGCCAGCGGTGCCGCCAGCTGATAGCCGCGGCCACGAACCTTGTGAATGCTGAGGTTCAGCTCACTCTCCAGGTGCTGCAGCTGCTTCCATACGGCGCTGCGACTTACCCCGAGGGCTGCGCCCAGGGCTTCTCCGGAATGGAACCGGCCATCCTTGAGGAGATTCAACAACTTCAGCATGCCAGTCTCGACTTGGAATAAGGCAGGCATGATAGCCATGGGCTGTTGGCTTGCATAGGAAAAGGGCCGAATGCATGCAGGCTGGCACCACGTTTCCTGTGGGAGCGGGCGCGCCCGCGAACACCGGCAAAGCCGGTGCCATCCACCGCGTTGCCTGCTTCGCGGGCGTGCCCGCTCCCACAGGGATTGT
>NZ_JBIBGE010000075.1:0-3330 GCF_042956345.1 Pseudomonas sp. NPDC008258 | reverse complement strand
AGCGAGCTTGCTCGCGATGCGCCGCGCGGGCGGCGCTCGATCTCACAGGCGCTGAAGATGCCGTGGCGAGCACCAGGCAACCCTGATGCCATTGCCAAAAACCATAGAATCTCCCACAGAGGCCGCGACACGCGGTCAAGCTTTGTCACAGTCATGGCGCAGATTTACGACGCCTCCGCCCGCAAAATACCAATCAAAATCTCAGCCAGTTCCATGACCATCGGGTCCGCCGTTGGCCGATGAAAAATCGCCGCTTCAAACACCTTGATCGGCTTGAACCCTTCTTCCGCCCCCAACACCCGATGCCCCGCCGTCACCACCCGCGATGGCAACAGGCTCACCCCCAACCCATTGGCCACCGCCTCCTGAATCCCTGCCAGGCTCGAGCTGGTAAATGCAATACGCCAGCTGCGCCCCATGGCCTCGACTGCACCGATCATGTCATCGCGGTACAACCCTCGCGGCGGGAAGGTCACCAGCGGAATCGGGTCCTGGGCAAAACACGGGTACTGCGCACTGTCGATCCACTCGATGCGCTCTGGCTGGCAGGCATTGGCCTCACGGCTGTTGCGTCGCTGCTTGATCAACACAAGGTCCAGTTCGCCCCGATCATAGGTGCTCATCAGGTCACGGCTAAGGCCACCGGTAATTTCCAGCTTCACCGTCGGATTACGCCGGTTGAACGCCGCCAACGCCTGCATCGTCTTGCCCGCGACAAAATCGTCCGGCAGGCCGATGCGCACGGTCACCGTCACCCCACCCGACATGGCCTCGGTCAACTGGCTGCTCACCGCCAGCAGGTGCCGAGCGTAACGCAGCAGGGTTTCACCAGCGTCGGTCGGGTGCACCTCGCGGTTGCTGCGGTCGAGCAACTGGTGGCCGACCATTTCCTCCAGCCGGCGCACCTTCTGGCTCACCGTGGACTGGGTGGAATGCAGGCGCGCAGCGGCGGTGGTGAAGCTGCCGCAGTCGGCCACCATGACCACGGTGCGGAGCATGTCCAGGTCGTAGATGGCACGGTTGGGGTTGGGGGATTCTGGCATTTGGCGCGTTCAGCTTTTCGAGGGGGCTGGGTACATGATGCCTGAAGCCGGGGTGCATGATGCATTGCCCTTGTGCGGAGCATGCTTTGTACGCATGCACGACCGGCCTGTCAGGGCACCAGGGTCTTCTCGAAATAAACGCGCTTGAAACCGTCTTCCGTACGTTGCCCCACGTTCACATAGCCAAGCCTGGGGTAAATCGACAGGTTCTCGGTCATCTTCTCGTTGGTGTAGAGATGGACGGCGCCTAGCCCCTGTTGCCGGGCGACATCTTCACAGAAGCGGATCAGCGCCTTACCTGTACCCCGCCCGGCCGCACTGGGCAGGACCGCGACGTTTTCCAGCAGCATGTGGCCCTGCTCGGCATGGAACACAATGAAACCCTGAAAGACCGCCCGATCATCCGTCGCAACGTACACCACACCGTCCGCTATCTGCCTGGCGAAGTCAGCAATCATCGGCGCGGGCTTGCGCCCGATCAGTGGTACATAACAGGCGTAGGCCTGTTCGGCACAACGCCTGACTTCAGGCTCATCCGCTGCCACGGCCTGCCGGATCATCGCGGTCTCCGTGAGGGGAAAAATGAAGGGACTACACGGTCAACTGGAATGTGGCAAATAGCCTGCGCAACTGCTCGTACATCGCACAACAGTTCGATAATCGCACAAATTCAGCCAAACCCTCTCTACTGTTGCCCTATCTTGCGGCACGCTATAGCGAAAGTCAGCAAGTAATTTCAAGTGCTGACAGGCCCCACCGCGTCACGCGCTCCGGCCAGCCCGACAACCACAACTCCAGGAACAACCAGGAGCTCGCCTTGATCAATAAAACGTACGAGTCCATCGCCAACGCGGTGGAAGGGATTACCGACGGTTCGACCATCATGGTCGGTGGCTTTGGCACGGCAGGCATGCCGTCTGAGCTGATCGACGGCCTGATCGCCACCGGTGCCCGCGACCTGACCATCATCAGCAACAACGCCGGCAACGGCGAGATCGGCCTGGCCGCCCTGCTCATGGCAGGCAGCGTGCGCAAGGTGGTCTGCTCGTTCCCGCGCCAGTCCGACTCCTACGTGTTCGACGAATTGTACCGCGCCGGCAAGATCGAGCTGGAAGTGGTGCCGCAAGGCAACCTGGCCGAGCGCATCCGCGCCGCGGGTTCGGGCATTGGTGCGTTCTTCTCGCCGACCGGCTACGGCACCCTGCTGGCCGAAGGCAAGGAAACCCGTGAAATCGACGGCCGCATGTACGTGCTGGAAATGCCACTGCACGCTGACTTTGCGCTGATCAAGGCCCACAAGGGCGACCGTTGGGGCAACCTGACCTACCGCAAGGCCGCCCGCAACTTCGGCCCGATCATGGCCATGGCCGCCAAGACCGCCATCGCCCAGGTCGACCAGGTTGTCGAGCTCGGTGAACTGGACCCGGAGCACATCATCACCCCGGGTATCTTCGTCCAGCGCGTGGTCGCCGTTACCGGTGCTGCCGCTTCTTCGATCGCCAACGCTGTCTGAGGCCTGCCATGACCATCACCAAAAAGCTCTCCCGCACCGAGATGGCCCAACGCGTGGCCGCAGACATCCAGGAAGGTGCCTACGTAAACCTGGGCATTGGTGCACCTACCCTGGTAGCCAACTACCTGGGCGACAAGGAAGTATTCCTGCACAGTGAGAACGGCCTGCTGGGCATGGGCCCAAGCCCCGCGCCAGGCGAGGAAGACGATGACCTGATCAACGCCGGCAAGCAGCACGTCACCCTGCTGACCGGTGGTGCGTTCTTCCACCATGCCGACTCGTTCTCGATGATGCGCGGCGGCCACCTGGACATCGCCGTACTGGGTGCCTTCCAGGTGTCGGTGAAGGGCGACCTGGCCAACTGGCACACCGGTGCCGAAGGTTCGATCCCGGCCGTAGGCGGCGCGATGGACCTGGCCACCGGCGCTCGCCAGGTGTTCGTAATGATGGACCACCTGACCAAGACCGGCGAAAGCAAGCTGGTGCCCGAGTGCACCTACCCGCTGACTGGCATTGCTTGTGTCAGCCGTATCTACACCGACCTGGCCGTGCTGGAAGTGACGCCGGAAGGGCTGAAAGTGGTCGAGATCTGTGCGGATATCGACTTTGACGAGCTGCAAAAGCTGAGTGGTGTGCCGCTGATCAAGTGATCAGCTGCAACCTTCTGGCGAAACGCAAACCCTGTGGGAGCGGGCGCGCCCGCGGTACAAACCGGAGACATCGTTTACATTCCAAACCGGGGACATGGTTTACAGGCTAATACGCATGATCAGG
>NZ_JBIBGE010000074.1:0-4025 GCF_042956345.1 Pseudomonas sp. NPDC008258 | reverse complement strand
GCCGAAGCCTACGGTGCCAACGGCCACCGCGTGGAAAGCGCCGAAGGCCTGCTGCCGCTGCTGGAACACTGCATCAAGACCCCGGGCGTGCACGTAATCGACTGCCCGGTCGATTACAGCGAAAACGACCGCATCCTCAACAGCGAACTGCGTGAGCGTGCGCTGGCGGTATAAGCCCTGACGCGACACAAGGCCGCTCCTGCAGGCACCCCTGTGGGAGCGGCCTTGTGCTGCTTGCGCCGGCCTCTTCGCGGGTGAACCCGCTCCAACAGGGTCAGTGCTTACCTCAAGGCACGCGCTGTACCTGTGGGAGCGGCTTCAGCCGCGAACACCGGCAAAGCCGGTGCCATCCACCCCGCCAGATCATGGTGCTGCCTTCAACAGGCCTTGCAAGGTCGCCAGGATAGCGTTGGCATCGTAAGGCTTACGTGTAACCGGAGCATGCTGCAGATGCTCGGGGATACTGATGCCGTCGCCATAACCCGTGGCAAACAGGAACGGGACCTTCCGCCGTACCAGTTCATCAGCCACCGAAATGGAAGTGCCGGTACCCAGGTTTACATCCAGTATCGCAGCGTCCGGTGTTCGCTCCGCTAGCAGCCGTATGGCTTCATCCTCAGAGCTGGCGGTGATCACGTCCTTGATCTGCGCGTCATTGAGAATCTGCTCCAGACCAACGGCGATCACCAACTGGTCTTCCAGTATCAGCACACACAAACCGCTACGGGCGGCAAAGGCATCCTCTGCATGGGCGATCGGCGCGACAACGCTGGCGGGCTCGGCTGTTTCGGCTACGGAAAGGTGTTTGGCCGGAATCCTGAACAACCCTTGCAGGCCTTCGGGGTGATACTCCACCGCGCTGGTACCACCAAGGTCGAACGGGATGCTGCGGTCGATCAGCACCGAGCCGAAGCCACGGCGGCTGGGCGGGCGCACTGTCGGCCCGCCGACTTCACCCCAGGTAATGGCGCAGGCACCGGCTGCATCGATGCCCCAGCCCACGGCAAGCTTGCCGCCGGGCCGCGACAGCGCGCCGTATTTTGCGGCATTGGTTGCCAGTTCATGCAGCACCAGGGCCATGACCGAATAGGCGCGGGCATCGAGCACCACGTTCGGGCCTTGCAATTCGATTACGCCGGCAGCGGTGCGGTAGGGTGAAAGCTCGGCCTCCAGCAGTTTGGCCAGGCGCCCGCCACCATCGCCGCGCACCACTTGGTCATGGGCGAGGGACAGCGCCTGGATGCGCCCCTTCAGTGTAGCCACGTAATCCTGCAGCGTCTGGCTTTCCGAGGTTGGGTGGGCCACCAGCGCGCCGATCAGCGAGAGAATGTTCTTGACCCGGTGGTTGAGCTCTTCATTCAGGATGCGCTGGCGCACTTCGGCCTTGGAGCGCTCGCTGGCCAACAACTCGCTGTTGTACAGCACCACCTCGACGATAGCGGTACGGATGGCATCGCCAAACTGACGGTCCTGCTCGGTCCATGGCAGCGACTGCTGGTGAACGGTTTCTTTCCAGATGGCGAAACTCTTGCGTGGCGTCAGGCGGTCGCCTAGCGCGCCGCTGCCGTAGGTCTTGTTCGGGTCGCCGGCCCAGTCGAGCGTCGCGACCACCTCCTTGCGGAAGAAGATCAGGTAATCCCTGGGGTGCTGCGACATGGGAATGATCAGTACGCCAGAGACGTCGGTGAAGTACGCCCGGGCTGCCGGTAGCACCATCGACAGGCGGTTGGACGCCCAGGTACGGCCTTCGCTGACCATGTCGGCCAGGCGCAGCAGGTCAGGCACCGCCGACTTCGGGGGGGCCAACCCGACGCAGGCCCAGCGGCCTTGCAACGACATGCCGATGCCGTCACAGGGGATCAGCGCCATCAGCCGCGGCAGGCGGGCGTGGAAGAAACCGTCGATGTCAGCGGCCTGGTTGGCGTCACGCAGCAAGCTGTCCAGCGCTTTGTGAACCTGCACGGCGGCTTCGAGCTTTTGCCGGCTGCGCAGGGTCTCGATATGCAGCGAGAAGAACTCGCCGAACATTTCCGCCGCTACCCGCTGGCCCATGGTCAACGTGCGCGGTGCATAGTGGTGGCAGGCGATCATGCCCCACAGCTCACCGTTGACGATCACCGAAATCGACATGGAGGCGCGCACACCCATGTTGCTCAGGTACTCGCAGTGGATGGGCGAGACGCTGCGCAGGTGCGCGTAGGAGAGGTCAAGTGGTTCGCCCGAGGGGTCGAGCACCGGGTCGATGGGCACTGTCTTGAACTGGGCGTCGGAGATCACCCGGATCGGGTTGCGCAGGTACAGCGCGCGGGCCTGCTGGGGGATGTCGGAAGCAGGGAAGTACTGGCCCATGAAGCTTTCCAGGTCGCTGCGCCTGGCTTCTGCGACCACCTTGCCGGCGCCATCCGCACCCAACTGGTAGATCATCACCCGGTCATAACCGAGTACGGCGCGGATGAACCGTGCGGCGTCGCGGAACAGCTTGCCGCTTTGGTCGATTTCGCGCAGCTGGGCAATCAGCGTGCGCGCCAGCTCGACAGGTTCGGCAATGCTGGCGCCGGCGGGCTCGAACTCGAGCATCGCCGTACCTTTGAACACGTGGGCGGCAATATCGAAAGCCTGGCCGTTGGGCAGCTTCACACCGTAGCTGAGCGCCGGGCGCGAGGCCTCCCGGGTGCGGGCCAGGGCATTACGCAGGGTATGGGCGACCTCGTCACCCAACACCGTCTGCAGCTTCTGGCCGTTGATGTCCCCGCTCAAGCCAAGCATGTACGCAACGTTGGCCGAATGACGCAGCACCACGGTCGCCGATGCGTCGCAGGCCAGCAGGCAGCCATGGGGCTGGATACTGCCGGGGATCTGGATCGGCTCGCGGTCGCAGTTGGTCAGGTTTACTTGGGAGTCGGAGGTCATTGGCCGGTGCCTGAGGAGAAAGGAAGGATTGCCCAGCACTTACGGTGGCGCAATCTTCGTCAGCCTAGCAGGCATCATGGCTGTGGGTATAGCTTGCAATCTGCCGGGCTGGCGCTTGCCCTGGCAGGAGCGGGTTCACCCGCGAAGCATGTAACCCGGTGACGTTTGTGCAGGCCCGGCCGGGCTGATTCAGGCTGACGGGCCATCCCCGCGTTCGTCGGTGAACCCCAACTCACGGATGAACATCGAAAACAGCTCCGGGTGCGACGAGATGTTCAGTTTTGCGTACAGGTGGCGCCGGTGCACCTTGATGGTCTCCGGTGAGATCCCCAGCCGTTGCGCCATGGCTTTTGACGAGTAGCCGCGCAGGATCAGCCGGGCAATTTCCAGTTCCCGCTCGGACAGCAGGCCCTGGCCGAACCTGGCCAGGGCATCGCCAACCGGGGGTTGTACAGGCAGCGATTGGCCGCTGCGTGCCCAGTGCTGCTGGAGCAGGGCCAGCACCCAGGCACTGGCCAGGTTCAGCTTGCCCAGCTCTGCTGTGTCAAAGGCGCGGCGCATGCCCAGCGACAGCGACAGCACACCTGAGGGAAGCTGCAGCAGGAACTGCACTTCGTCTACCAGCACATGGTCCTGGAAGTAGTTCTGGTAGTAGTCGGTTTGCCAGAAATGGTCCGGGGCCACGTCTTCGAGGTGGTAGCAACCGTTGGCCAGGCCTTCGCGAGCAGCCTGGTAGAACGGGTCGAGCAAGTACAAACCATCAAGGTACAACTCACCGGCGGCAGGCGCCGGGGCGGCGTCGTATTCCTCCAGCACAAGCGGTGCGCCCTGGGCCGGGAAGTGTATCGCCAAGGCGTTGTCGAACGGCACCCAATGGCGCAGCACCAGGATCAGCTGGCGCCAGAAGCGCGGGCTGCCAATGTGCTCGATTGCCCGGGCCAGTGCGGTGTGGCTGGCAACTTCATGAAAGAGAATGTCCACGACAGCATCCTTACAGAGACTAGGGCAAGCAGGGCCGCGTTGCGGCCCATCGCCGGCAAGCCAGCTTGTATGGTTAGACTTGAAGGGAGGAGGAGGGACAAAGCCAGCTTCTGACTGTTAGCGCAGTACAGACC
>NZ_JBIBGE010000073.1:2867-4299 GCF_042956345.1 Pseudomonas sp. NPDC008258 | reverse complement strand
CGAACTTTCGGTTCTTTCGTCTTCACCACCGCAATCTGCATGAGCAAATTGCTTGGGTGTTATATGGTCAAGCCTCACGGGCAATTAGTATTGGTTAGCTCAACGCCTCACAGCGCTTACACACCCAACCTATCAACGTCGTAGTCTTCGACGGCCCTTTAGGGGATTCAAGATCCCAGTGAGATCTCATCTTGAGGCAAGTTTCCCGCTTAGATGCTTTCAGCGGTTATCTCTTCCGAACATAGCTACCCGGCAATGCCACTGGCGTGACAACCGGAACACCAGAGGTTCGTCCACTCCGGTCCTCTCGTACTAGGAGCAGCCCCTCTCAAATCTCAAACGTCCACGGCAGATAGGGACCGAACTGTCTCACGACGTTCTAAACCCAGCTCGCGTACCACTTTAAATGGCGAACAGCCATACCCTTGGGACCGGCTTCAGCCCCAGGATGTGATGAGCCGACATCGAGGTGCCAAACACCGCCGTCGATATGAACTCTTGGGCGGTATCAGCCTGTTATCCCCGGAGTACCTTTTATCCGTTGAGCGATGGCCCTTCCATACAGAACCACCGGATCACTAAGACCTACTTTCGTACCTGCTCGACGTGTTTGTCTCGCAGTCAAGCGCGCTTTTGCCTTTATACTCTACGACCGATTTCCGACCGGTCTGAGCGCACCTTCGTACTCCTCCGTTACTCTTTGGGAGGAGACCGCCCCAGTCAAACTACCCACCATACACTGTCCTCGATCCGGATAACGGACCTGAGTTAGAACCTCAAAGTTGCCAGGGTGGTATTTCAAGGATGGCTCCATGAGAACTGGCGTCCCCACTTCAAAGCCTCCCACCTATCCTACACAAGCAAATTCAAAGTCCAGTGCAAAGCTATAGTAAAGGTTCACGGGGTCTTTCCGTCTAGCCGCGGATACACTGCATCTTCACAGCGATTTCAATTTCACTGAGTCTCGGGTGGAGACAGCGCCGCCATCGTTACGCCATTCGTGCAGGTCGGAACTTACCCGACAAGGAATTTCGCTACCTTAGGACCGTTATAGTTACGGCCGCCGTTTACCGGGGCTTCGATCAAGAGCTTCGCTTGCGCTAACCCCATCAATTAACCTTCCGGCACCGGGCAGGCGTCACACCCTATACGTCCACTTTCGTGTTTGCAGAGTGCTGTGTTTTTAATAAACAGTCGCAGCGGCCTGGTATCTTCGACCGGCATGAGCTTACGGAGCAAGTCCTTCACCCTCGCCGGCGCACCTTCTCCCGAAGTTACGGTGCCATTTTGCCTAGTTCCTTCACCCGAGTTCTCTCAAGCGCCTTGGTATTCTCTACCTAACCACCTGTGTCGGTTTGGGGTACGGTTCCCAGTTATCTGAAGCTTAGGAGCTTTTCTTGGAAGCATGGTATCAACCACTTCGTCGCCTGAA
>NZ_JBIBGE010000073.1:1230-2773 GCF_042956345.1 Pseudomonas sp. NPDC008258 | reverse complement strand
TTCCAGCCTACCACCTTAAACCTGGACAACCAACGCCAGGCTGGCCTAACCTTCTCCGTCCCTCCATCGCAATAACTGGAAGTACAGGAATATTAACCTGTTTTCCATCGACTACGCTTTTCAGCCTCGCCTTAGGGACCGACTAACCCTGCGTCGATTAACGTTGCGCAGGAAACCTTGGTCTTTCGGCGTGCGAGTTTTTCACTCGCATTGTCGTTACTCATGTCAGCATTCGCACTTCTGATACCTCCAGCAAGCTTCTCAACTCACCTTCACAGGCTTACAGAACGCTCCTCTACCGCATCATCATAAGATGATACCCGTAGCTTCGGTGCATGGTTTGAGCCCCGTTACATCTTCCGCGCAGGCCGACTCGACTAGTGAGCTATTACGCTTTCTTTAAAGGGTGGCTGCTTCTAAGCCAACCTCCTAGCTGTCTAAGCCTTCCCACATCGTTTCCCACTTAACCATGACTTTGGGACCTTAGCTGACGGTCTGGGTTGTTTCCCTTTTCACGACGGACGTTAGCACCCGCCGTGTGTCTCCCATGCTCGGCACTTGTAGGTATTCGGAGTTTGCATCGGTTTGGTAAGTCGGGATGACCCCCTAGCCGAAACAGTGCTCTACCCCCTACAGTGATACATGAGGCGCTACCTAAATAGCTTTCGAGGAGAACCAGCTATCTCCGAGCTTGATTAGCCTTTCACTCCGATCCACAGGTCATCCGCTAACTTTTCAACGGTAGTCGGTTCGGTCCTCCAGTCAGTGTTACCTAACCTTCAACCTGCCCATGGATAGATCGCCCGGTTTCGGGTCTATACCCAGCGACTAAACGCCCTATTAAGACTCGCTTTCGCTACGCCTCCCCTATTCGGTTAAGCTCGCCACTGAATATAAGTCGCTGACCCATTATACAAAAGGTACGCAGTCACCTAACAAAGTAGGCTCCCACTGCTTGTACGCATACGGTTTCAGGTTCTATTTCACTCCCCTCTCCGGGGTTCTTTTCGCCTTTCCCTCACGGTACTGGTTCACTATCGGTCAGTCAGTAGTATTTAGCCTTGGAGGATGGTCCCCCCATATTCAGACAAAGTTTCTCGTGCTCCGTCCTACTCGATTTCATTGACAAGAGATTTTCGTGTACGGGGCTATCACCCACTATGGCCGCACTTTCCAGAGCGTTCCACTAATCTCAAATCAACTTAAGGGCTGGTCCCCGTTCGCTCGCCACTACTAAGGGAATCTCGGTTGATTTCTTTTCCTCAGGGTACTTAGATGTTTCAGTTCCCCTGGTTCGCCTCTTGCACCTATGTATTCAGTACAAGATAACCAGCTTATGCTGGCTGGGTTCCCCCATTCAGAGATCTCTGGATCACAGTCTGTTTGCCGACTCCCCAAAGCTTATCGCAGGCTACCACGTCTTTCATCGCCTCTGACTGCCAAGGCATCCACCGTATGCGCTTCTTCACTTGACCATATAACCCCAAGCAATCTGGTTATACTGTGAAGACGACATTCGCCGAAAATTCGCATTTCGCTCAAT
>NZ_JBIBGE010000072.1:0-4779 GCF_042956345.1 Pseudomonas sp. NPDC008258 | reverse complement strand
GATCAAGCGGATGGCTTACGGCTACCGGGACAGCGAGTTCTTTTTCATGAAGATCAAGAATGACTTTCCCGGCAATCCGTGAAGAACCTTTTTTTATGCCGTCCTGTGCCGGCCTCTTCGCGGGCGCGCCCGCTCCCACAGGTTCTGTGCATGCCTGAAGGCATAGATGAACTTGTGGGAGCGGGCATGCCCGCGAATGCTTTTGCAGATCAGTCGTTGAAATCGCGCCAGCCGCCCATCTCTTTCCAGCGGTTGACGATGCCGCAGAACAGCTCGGCCGTCTTCTCGGTGTCATAACGCGCCGAATGCGCTTCACGCCCGTCAAAGTCGATGTCGGCGCTCTGGCAGGCCCGTGCCAGCACGGTCTGGCCATACGCCAGGCCCGCGAGGGTAGCGGTATCGAAGCTGGAGAACGGGTGGAACGGGTTGCGCTTCAGGTCGTTGCGTGCCACCGCTGCATTGAGGAAGCCCAGGTCGAAGCTGCTGTTGTGACCAACCAGGATCGCCCGCTTGCAGCCGTTGGCCTTGAGCGCCTTGCGTACGCCGCGGAAGATATCTGTCAGCGCGCTTTCCTCGCTGACAGCCATGCGCAGTGGGTGGTCAAGCTTGATCCCGGTGAACTCCAGCGCCGCTTGCTCGATATTGGCGCCCTCGAACGGTTCTACCCGGTGGAAGTAGGTGTGCTCGGGGAACAGGAAACCTTTCTCGTCCATGCCGATAGTGACTGCGGCAATTTCCAGCAGGGCATCGGTGGCGCTGTTGAAACCGCCCGTCTCCACGTCCACCACTACCGGTAGGTAGCCGCGGAAGCGCTCGGCCATCGGGTGGCGCGGACCGCCGCTGCCTTGGCTGTCCATATCGTCTTCGTAGAGGTCTTCGCTCACGCGTTGTCCTCCAGCAGGCGCCAGCGCAGTTTTTCACCAGCGCGCAACGGGATTACGGTCTGCTCGCCAAACGGCAGGCTGTCCGGGGCGGTCCATTCTTCACGCACCAGGGTAATGGTGTCGGTGTTCGCCGGCAGGCCGTAGAAGGCCGGGCCGTGCAGGCTGGCAAAGCCTTCCAGCTTGTCCAGCGCGTTACGCTGCTCGAACGCTTCGGCGTACATTTCGATGGCCGCGTAGGCGGTATAGCAACCGGCGCATCCGCAAGCCGCTTCCTTGGCGTGACGGGCGTGCGGCGCCGAGTCGGTGCCGAGGAAGAACTTCGGGTTGCCACTGGTGGCCGCGTCCAGCAGCGCCACCTGGTGGGTGTTGCGCTTGAGGATCGGCAGGCAGTAGAAGTGCGGGCGAATGCCGCCAACCAGCATGTGGTTGCGGTTGTACAGCAGGTGCTGCGCGGTGATGGTTGCGCCGACGTTGGCCGAGGCCTCGGTGACGAACTGCGCGGCATCGCTGGTGGTGATGTGCTCAAACACCACTTTCAGCGTGGGGAAGCGTTCGACCACACGGCGCATGTGCTCGTCGATGAAGCGCTTTTCGCGGTCGAATACGTCGATCTCGCTGCGGGTCACTTCGCCGTGCACCAGCAGCGGCATGCCGACTTCTGCCAGCGCCTCGATGGCCGGGAAGATGTTGTCGATGCTGGTTACGCCTGAGTCGGAGTTCGTGGTGGCGCCTGCCGGGTACAGTTTGGCGGCGTACACGATACCGCTGGCCTTGGCCGCGCGGATGTCTTCAGGGCTGGTGCGGTCGGTGAGGTACAGCACCATCAGCGGCTCGAAGCGGCTGCCGGCAGGGCGGGCGGCCAGGATGCGCTCACGGTAGGCGCCGGCCTCGGCGGCATTGCGCACTGGCGGAACCAGGTTAGGCATGATGATGGCACGGGCGAAAGTGCGCGCCACGTCGCCAACGGTGTGGGGCAGGACGGCACCATCGCGCAGATGGATGTGCCAGTCGTCGGGGCGCAGGAGGGTCAGGCGATCGGACATTGGGGATTCCAGGCGGGTCGAACTCAAGCCCCAATGCTACCGGAAAACCCTTGGGCGAGCACGGCTATCAAGTTTTCCGGCCAGCGTCCGATAGCCTGCAGGTAAGCCGTCAGAATTTGTGGAGCCGCCCGTGCGCCAGCGTTACCTAGCCCTGTTGACCCTGTTCGCCAGCCTGCCGGCCGGCGCACTGACTTTCCAGACGCGCATGGAAAACATTGCCTGGAAGGTCGAGGGTGACCAGTTCGAGTGCCGACTGATCCAGCCGATCGAAGGTTTTGGCAGTGGAGAGTTCGTGCGCCGGGCGGGTGAGCAGCCGGTGTTCCAGTTGCGTTCGGATAGCAACGTACTGGGTGCTGGCACCGCCAGCCTGCTGGCGGCGGCCGCGCCGTGGCAACCTGGGCGCGGCGACATCAACCTTGGCACCGTGCGCATGGCCCGTACGGGTGTGCTGTTCAGCTCATCCCAGGGGCAGGCCAGCCGCCTGATCAACGGCCTGCTCGACGGGCGCAGCACGGTGGTGCGCAATTATACCGGTGAAGCGGGCAGAGCGATGGAGGTGCGCGTGTTGCCGGTCAGCTTTGCCAAGGCCTACAGCGACTATCAGATGTGTGCTGGCAAGCTCCTGGCGATGAACTACGACCAGGTACGCCAGACACAGGTGGGCTTCCCGGGGGGCGGCATCGACCTGGATGACGCCGCCAAGGCGCGGTTGGACCTGATCCTCGATTACATGAAAGCCGACCCGACCGTTAACCGCATCGAACTCGACGGCCACTCCGACAACAGTGGCAACCGCCTGACCAACCGTGACCTGTCGCGTCGTCGTGCATTGGCGGTGGCCGATTACTTCAAGGCCCATGGCTTGAAGGAAGAGCAAATCATCGTGCGCTTCCATGGTGAGCAGTACCCGGTGGCAAAAAACAACAGCCCTGCCAACCGGGCGCGCAACCGCCGGGTGAGTATCGAGTTGGATCGGGTTGCGGTGGTTGAGAAGCCGGTGGAGAAGCCGGTTGAGCAAGCCGCGCCCGCTGCGCCAGCCAAGGCGCCGTGAACTGGGCGTTTGTCACAAGATTTTCAGCGCCTATGAGATCGAGCGCCGCCCGCGCGGCGCATCGCCGGCAAGCCGGCTCCCACATCTGTTCCGGGCCAGATTCTCCTGTGAACTCACCGCTGCCCGCCTTGTTTGTTCCCTTCGATTTCGAAGGTGTCATGAGTACTTTTCTGCTATCTCCAGCCATGCACCTAGGGAGCGAGTGCGAAGGTGGCAGGAATGACTGGCCCGAAACAGATGTGGGAGCCGGCTTGCCGGCGATGCGCCGCGCGGGCGGCGCTCGATCTCACTGGCGCTGAACCTCTTTAGGCAAGCACCAACTCAGGTCGCGCCGCTGAAAGTTCCTGTCGCTTTGTCGTCAGAAGCTGTCGCCCCACTGTAAATTTGTCCGCAAGGCCGTTAGAATCGATCCCTTTCCGTACAACCCCGTGGAGTGATGGCATGGCGGACGTAAAAAAGGTCGTACTGGCGTATTCCGGCGGCCTTGATACTTCGGTGATTCTCAAGTGGCTGCAGGATACCTATAACTGCGAAGTGGTGACCTTCACCGCTGACCTCGGTCAGGGCGAAGAGGTCGAGCCGGCCCGTGCCAAGGCCCAGGCAATGGGCGTTAAAGAGATCTACATCGACGACCTGCGCGAAGAGTTCGTGCGTGATTTCGTGTTCCCGATGTTCCGCGCCAACACCGTCTACGAAGGCGAGTACCTGCTGGGTACTTCCATCGCCCGCCCGCTGATTGCCAAGCGCCTGATCGAAATCGCCAACGAAACCGGCGCTGACGCCATTTCCCATGGTGCTACCGGCAAAGGCAACGACCAGGTTCGTTTCGAACTGGGTGCCTACGCCCTGAAACCAGGCGTCAAGGTCATCGCCCCATGGCGTGAGTGGGACCTGCTGTCCCGCGAAAAACTGATGGATTACGCCGAAAAGCACGGTATCCCGATCGAGCGCCACGGCAAGAAGAAGTCGCCGTACTCGATGGACGCCAACCTGCTGCACATCTCCTACGAAGGCGGTGTCCTGGAAGATACCTGGACCGAGCACGAAGAAGACATGTGGAAATGGAGCGTCTCCCCTGAGAACGCCCCGGACCAGGCCACCTACATCGAGCTGACCTACCGTAACGGTGACATCGTTGCCATCGATGGCGTCGAGAAGTCCCCGGCCACCGTCCTGGCCGACCTGAACCGCATCGGTGGTGCCAACGGCATCGGCCGCCTGGACATCGTCGAGAACCGTTATGTCGGCATGAAGTCGCGTGGCTGCTACGAGACCCCGGGCGGTACCATCATGCTCAAGGCTCACCGTGCCATCGAGTCGATCACCCTGGACCGTGAAGTCGCTCACCTGAAAGATGAGCTGATGCCGAAGTACGCCAGCCTGATCTACACCGGCTACTGGTGGAGCCCGGAGCGTCTGATGCTGCAGCAAATGATCGACGCTTCGCAGGTCAACGTGAATGGCGTGGTACGCCTGAAGCTGTACAAGGGCAATGTCACCGTGGTCGGCCGTAAGTCGGACGACTCGCTGTTCGACGCCAACATCGCTACCTTCGAAGAAGATGGCGGCGCCTACAACCAGGCGGACGCTGCCGGCTTCATCAAGCTGAATGCACTGCGCATGCGCATCGCTGCCAACAAGGGCCGTTCCATGCTCTGATAGCTGGCGCTTCCTTCAAAAACCCCGGTTCAGGCCGGGGTTTTTTTAGGTTCTTCACGGATTGCCGGGAAAGTCATTCTTGATCTTCATGAAAAAGAACTCGCTGTCCCGGTAGCCGTAAGCCATCCGCTTGATCACCTTG
>NZ_JBIBGE010000071.1:0-5132 GCF_042956345.1 Pseudomonas sp. NPDC008258 | reverse complement strand
CACCATTCTGACGGATTGGAATTGACTTGAGACTTTGGGGCCGCTGCGCAGCCCATCGCCGGCAAGCGCGGCTCCCACACCGAAGGCAGCGGGCTTGCGGGCAGAGTTCCCTGCGCGACAGCGCAGCCAGAAGGGCTGGGAGATCTCCCACAGGAAAACCACAAGCCTGAAGACTGTGGGGTCCCTGTGGGAGCGGGCGTGCCCGCGAAGAGGCCGGCACAGGTCAACCCATCATACGGGCCAACCGCTGCACTGCCACAGGCCATGACTGAAACCCTTAGGTCGGGCAGCTATGCGCCCCGTCATTCAAACCCTGCCGCACGTTGCGGCTCAGCAGACTGGCCTTGCCGTCATGCCAGGTCAGGGTCAGTACGTAGAGGGTGTCGAAGTCATCGCCGTTCCAGTCCTGGGTAATTACCCGATCTTCACCCAGGGCCTTGCCGGCCACGGTATTGATCAGCTCCGGGAGGTAACCGTGGGACCACGCGGTATAGACGGTCGCATTGCGGTATTTGTCGCTTAGCAACTCATCCGCCAGTTCATCGGTGTCGTTGGCGCCATAGTCGATGTTCACCGGCAGGCCCAGACGGATGGCGCTGGGGGTAATGGTCATCAGCGGGCGAATGTAGCTGTAGCTTTCATCCTTGCTGCCTTCCTCGACATGCCGCGAGGGGTTGGCGGCAAACACATAGTCGGCCTTGCCGAAGCGCTCGGGCAGCAATGTGGCCAGGTCCAGGGCACGGTTGAGGCCCTGGCAGTTCAACTGGCCCAGCCCCTCGCCCGGCTTTTCGGCATGGCGCAGGAACACCAGGGTCTGGGTGCCATCCACCGGTTGCGCGCGGCTTTCGACAGCCTCCAGCGCCAGCGGTACTGCGACAGCTGTCAGCATCAGGCTCAGCAGCAAGTGACGGCGACGGTGGAGGAATGTTGGCAACTTCATCAAGGCAGGCTCGTGTGGCAGTAAAAAAATCGGGTTACCCGCCACATCGCCCCATCAGTTGCAGGGCGCCCGTGTAGTGAATGCCATCCTTGGCAACGCGTGAGGGTCAGAGTGCCCCGAACCCGTTTGGTTCCTCCCTGGAGGTGAATGCCGTTCCCTAGGCAAGGCCTACGTTACGGGATGGGTGTTGCGCAATTGTGTAAGGTGCAAGAACCTGGGGTTGCATTGCAGGCGCTCAATCATCACGTGTCAGCACTTCCAACAGTTCAATTTCAAACGTCAGGTCCGAATTCGGCGGAATTGCGCCCACGCTGCGCTCGCCATAGCCCAGGTGCGCCGGTACCAGCAGTTTGCGTTTGCCGCCCACGCGCATGCCCATCAGGCCCTGGTCCCAGCCCTTGATCACCCGGCCAGTGCCGATCACGCACTGGAACGGCTTGCCCCGCGACCAGGATGAATCGAACTCGCTGCCATCGGCCAGCCAACCGGTGTACTGGGTGGTGATCAGGGCGCCTTTGACGGCGGCTTTGCCATCGCCCTCTACCAGGTCGATGATCTGCAGTTCTTGGCTCACGGGCACACTCCAATGCGAGAAAACAAAGGCGCCCTTTTCTCAGGAATGCACGGGTTTGGCAAGCTCACGTGGCGTTTCATGCTGGCGCATCGACCACAGTACACCGCCAACCACCAGCACGATTGCCGCGGCTTCCAGCAGGCTCGGCCCGGTCTGCCGCCACAGGAAGGCGTACAGCAGCGCGAACAGGGTCTCGAACACGATCAGTTGCCCGCTCAGGGTCAACGGCAAGCATTTGGATGCGGCATTCCACAACGCCATCGCCAGCCATGAACCCAGCACCGCGCAACCCAGGCTGGCCGCCCAGAACAACCACCAGCGCGACATAGGCGCTTCAACCTGCAACTGCTGCGGCTGCCACAGCGCAAGCCCGGCGACCATCAACAGGCTGGCCAGGCCGGTCATCACCCCGCACAGCACCGACCACTGATGGCTGTCGAAATGGCCACACTGTTTGAGGTAGCGGCTGTTTTGCACGGCGTACCAGGTCCAGCAGGCCAGAGCTGCCAGCGCGTAAAACAGGCCCAGCAGCTTGTCGCCGATATCACCGGGGGCAAACGCGAAGGTTTCCAGGTTGATGCACAGCATGCCGGCAAGAATCAGCGCCAGCGGGCCGACCAGCCGCGCCAGGGGCACCGCGCCGCTGTCGTTGCGGCCATACAGGGTGATGGTCAGCGGCAACACGCCGACGACCAGCGAAGCCGGGGCAACACCCAGCCGCTGGATCGCCGCCACCAGCAACACGAAGTACACCAGGTTGCCGATCACTGCCAAACGCAGCAGCATCCACGCATCGCTTGCCGTCAGCTGGCGCAACTGGCGCGCCATCGGCAGCGCCAGCAGCAACGAAATCACCCCGACCATCAGGTAGCGCACGCTGCTCAGCAGCATCGGGTTGAACTCGGGTAGCAGCTCGGGAACCATCAGCACCATGCCCCATAACGCACCGGCCATGCCGGCGTACATCACACCGCGTTTCACGTGTCTGCTCCTGTTTGAAAATGAGCGCAGGCTACCTGTATGCGGCGTGTCGGGCAAAAAATGAAGACACAGGGGCGACAGACCGCCATCAGCTGTTCTGCTCGAACACCTCTTGGCCGGTCAGCTCTTTGGTCTGGTTGGCGAAGCAGTACCAGGCGGGTTTCTCTTCCATGAAAATTTGCAGGTTGAAATCCCACGCCTGATCACCGTCTAGCAGGCCAACCGGCACAGCGTGGAAATCATTGGCCTTCAGCCGGTAATACAGGTGCGTGCCGCACTGGCCGCAAAAAGCGCGCTGTGCCCAGTCGGACGAATCGTAGACGCTGGGTGCACGCCCCTCGATCAGCGGGGGCTTGCTGCAATCAACCACCAGCAGCGGGCCACCGGTCCACTTGCGGCACATGCTGCAATGGCAGGCGCTGATGTGGGTGTTGTCGACGGTGACGGTAAGCCGGGTGGCGCCGCACAGGCAGGTGCCGTGTTTTTCCAGGGCCATGGCTGGCTCCTTGAACAGGGGTTGGGCCAGCAATTATAGATGCGTGTTCCGGCCTCATCGCCGGCAAGCCAGCTCCCACCCGATCGCATTGGCATAGCGCCATGCGCAATACCTGTGGGAGCTGGCTTGCCGGCGATAGGGCCAGTAGCGCCAGTACAACATTGAAGTCAGATGTATACGGTACCGCGCAAGTACAACGCCGCCCGCCCGCTGATGATCACCCGGCCATTACCCGGCACTTCACACAGCAACTGCCCTTTGCGCGCCCCGCCCTGCTCACAGCCCAGTACACGCTTGCCCAGGCGCTCGGCCCATACCGGCGCCAGCGAGGTGTGCGCCGAACCGGTCACCGGGTCTTCATTCACGCCCACCCGCGGGCCGAACCAGCGGGTGACAAAGTCAAAACCACGGCCTGCCGCGGTCACGGCAATACCTCGCACGTCGAAGGCGTTCAACGCAACGAAGTCAGGCTTGAGGGTGTCGAGCAACAGTGCATCATCGATCACCACCACATAGTCGTCGCTTTGGTACACCGCCTGCGCCTGGCTCAGGCCCAGCGCTTGCAGCAACCCTGCGGGGATGTCCACGGCAACCGGTTGTTTGGCCGGGAAGTCCATGGCCAGCAACCCATCGGCAATACGGCTGACACGCAGCTCGCCACTGCGGGTATTGAAGCGCAGCACCTGTGCCTGCTCGCCCAGTTGCTCGAACAGCACATAAGCCGACGCCAGGGTGGCGTGGCCGCACAGGTCAACTTCCACGGTCGGGGTGAACCAGCGCAGCTCGAAGGTTTCGCCGTTGCGCACGAAATAGGCGGTTTCCGACAGGTTGTTTTCTTCGGCAATGCGCTGCAGCACATCGTCCGGCAGCCAGCTTTGCAGCGGGATCACTGCGGCCGGGTTGCCACCGAACGGCTCGGCGGAAAAGGCATCGACCTGGAAAATTTCGAGTTGCATGCACACACTCCTTGTTGCCCGGGTGTTGCCGGGCTGATGTCTGGAAAAGGGTTACTGGCGTACGGGGGTCAATACGGGTTCGCCCGCAAAGAAGGCCTGTAGGTTGCGCAGCACCAGGGCCACCGTGTCACGCGCAGCTTCTGGCGACTGGCCGGCAACGTGAGGTGTGAGTACGGTATTGGCCAAGGCCTTGAGGGCGTCGGGCACTACCGGTTCGTCGTCGAACACGTCCAGCGCGGCGCCCGCCAGCTGGCCACATTGCAGTGCGGTAACCAGCGCCTGGGTGTCGACCACGCTGGCCCGGGCGATATTGACCAGGTAGCCCTCGGCGCCCAGGGCCTCCAGCACTTGGGCATCGACCAGGTGCCGGGTGTTGGCGCCACCGGGGGTGGCCACGACCAGAATGTCGACGGCAGCGGCCAGGTGCAGCGGGCTGTCGTACCAGGTGTAAGGCACCTCTTCGCGCGGCGTGCGGCTGTGGTAACTGACGGGCATGTCGAAGCCCAGGTTGGCGCGCTTGGCAATCGCCTGCCCGACAGCGCCCAGGCCAAGGATGCCCAGGCGCTTGCCACTCACCGAGGGGCTGATGACGCGGTTCCATTCGCCACGGCGGGTGCTGGCATCAGCGTGGGGGATATCGCGCAGCAGCGCGAGTAGCAGGGCAAGGGTGTGGTCGGCGACTGCGTTGGCATTGGCACCGGCGCCATTGGTAACGGCGATGCCGCGAGCGGCGGCAGCGGCCATATCGACTTGCTCGTAGCCAGCGCCGATTACGCAGATGATCTGCAAGTTGGGCAAGGCATCGATTTCGGTGGCAGTGAGGCCCAGCGGGCCGCGAGTGAGTACGGCATCGATTTCATTGGCGTGTTGCTGGATGGCGGCGGTGCGCAATTGCGGCGAGGGGGCGCGTATCAGGCGGTAGCCGGCCTGCTCCAGCAAGGGCAGGTAATCGTCGACGGTTTCCACCAGTACCAGGACTGTTTTGCGCATGTCACCTCCGGTCAATTCGAAGGGTCATTATGCGGAATGAGCAACCAGTACAGTCAATAGAAATAACAAGGTAAAACTGTACTGTACCGCCGCCCCCCTCCGGCGTTTTTCAAGGTAGTTGTCGCGTCCGCCGTCGTGCTACGCGACCTTTGTTACCACAGTCAGCGTTCTTTCGGGGTTCAGATAGACCGTTCC
>NZ_JBIBGE010000070.1:0-6340 GCF_042956345.1 Pseudomonas sp. NPDC008258 | reverse complement strand
GTTGGTCACGGGGTACTCCTTGCCGGCGTCGATAGCCGGCTGTTCTCGATACTGGGGCTTCAGGCGCGCTGGATGATCAGCTCGCGGCCAACACGGGCCTCGACCTTGGCGTAGCGCCACAGCTTGTAAGGGCCCTCGCCCACCGCCGTGGTGCGGAACAGGTTGCAGGCGGCATGCACGGTTTCGATGTCCGGCACGTCGGCCAACAGGTAGGTGGTCCAGGGGAAGCCGTCGGATGGGCCAACCATGCTCTTGTCGTCATCCATGTTGCCCAGCACGTTGACCCCGGCCAGGTCATGAATGCCGTTCCACATCTCACTGAAGGCAGCCCAGACCTGCAACTGCTCCTCGCGTGGGGCGTCGAAGAAGTTCTGGTTGATGCCCATGCAGAACAGCACTCGCAACGCTTTCTTATCGCTCATTTCAAAGATCCCGAAAGTTACAGGTAGCCCGGAAGGGGCTGTTTACCGAAGAACATGGCTCCGGCGTTCTGATAGGTGACGTCGCCCATGAAGGCGTGCTGGGTAACCACTTGAGCGTCGTTGACGCAGCGAGCCAGCGGGCTTTCGTTGTAGATACCGGTCATGCCCGAGAGCATCTGGGCATTGCGCGCGACATCCGCCGCTACACGGGTCGCGTGGGTGGACGACAGGCGCAGCAGGTTGGTGGCTTCGACAGGCACAGGATCGCCAGCCAGCACGTGCTCCCAGGCCCGTTCGATGGACTCATAGAAGAAGGCACGTGCCGAGCGCAGCGAGGCTTCAGCCTTGGCCACATCGACTTGGGCCAGAGGACGGTCGGCCAGCGCCGGCGCACCGGTGACCGAGATGCGCCCACTGGCCATCCCTGACAATTCATCCAGCGCGGCACGTGCCACACCCAGCCCGACCACCGACAGTACCTGGGTGGCCAACGACAAGGATGGGTAGCGGAACAGCGGCTCGTCGAGGTTGGACTTACCACCCCGGACGAACGTCCACTCCTCACCCACCACGACATCCTCGACCACCACGTCGTGGCTGCCCGTGCCCAACAGGCCAACGGTCTCCCAGGTCTGTTCGATGCGCGCCTGGCTGCTCGGCATCACCGCCAGACGCGGCAGATCCAGCTTGTCGCCATTACGCGGGGCGATCCCGACACCAATGATGTCGGCGCCCATCGAACCACTGGAGTATTTCCAACGACCATTGACCTTGAAGCCGCCTGCAACGATTTCGGCTGGCTGCGGCGGGAATATGCCACCGGCGAATACCGTATCCGGGCTTTTCTGGTAGATCTTCGCGATGGTCTCCAGCGGCAGTGCCGCCAGATAGACAGGGCTCATGCCGAAGCTCGCCACCCAGCCGGCCGAACCGTCGGCATGGGAGATACGCTCGATCATTTCGCAGAACTGTGCAGGTGAGCACTCCAGCCCCCCGAAACGTTTGGGTACCAAGGCGCGGTATACGCCATGAGCCTTGAACGCATCGATCACGTCTCGGGAAATGTGGCGCTGACGATCGAATTCACCCAGTCGGGCACGATCTCGAACACCCTCCAGCAAAGCCTCAAAGGCTGAACCAGAGGAAAGCGCCGACACGGGCGCTGCACGCAGGCATAGCGAATCCATAGACTTTCTCCGTCTCAGGCACGGTTGGAACAAAGGGCAGGAAGGGAAATGCCGTGCCCTGTGCGGGAACTGGCGCTACCGATAATCGGTTGAGGCGTGGGCATGTTTTCGATGAAAACGCACGCACCACTTTGCATGAAATGGTCTTGAACGGGCGGCATGGTATGTCTCTCTTGTTGTATTTGCCGATGACCAAAATTTGCGATTATTTACGTGAATTGTCAATTGAATATTCACGAGATATTTATGCAGAACAGCCTCGTAATTAAATAATAATGATTATTGTTAACATACCTATATTATTGATTTTAAAGGTTTTTCTATTTTTAGATATTTTCATTTTTCTGCAAATCCTAGAGCTAAAAGCTTTAAAAACCGTCCGATAAACGAACACTTTGGGTTTGCTGATGGTCTGATACTGAAGTTCTTGAGGGCAGAAATGACAACGCATGGCAGCGCTGCAAAAGCCGCTGCCATGCGTTCAGGATCAGGGCCCAGGCCCCCGCCTCAGAAACGAGTGGAAATAACCAACGCCGTGTAGACGTTGAGATCGTTGTCGCCGACCTGAAAACCTCCATGCGCTGCGTCTTTTTTAGGGTCGTACAAGCCAAGCATCGGCGACACCACAACGTTCGGCGTGACAGTCCAGTCCAGCGTCAGATCAAGCTCGCGGCCGGAGGTATCCGGCGCACCATTGGGACGATGCGTACGGAAATCGTAGGCCAGGACGTTCAACGCCAGATTTTCATGTGGCTGCGCGCGCCAGTAGACATGATGGATTGACGTGTTGGCCCCGAACGGCCCGGCGTAGTTCGCAGCCACCTCCCCCTGGAACCAGGTGCCGTAGCCACGGGTGAAGCCGTACAGCAAAGAATCCCAATGTGCGCCGTACTCGGTATAACGGTAGCCGAGGGTCTGCTGCCAGGGCAGGCTGTTGAAGGTCCAGGCTGCCTCGACGTAGCCTGCCTGCGCATTCCCGCGGCGGGTATTCTGCCAACCGAACTCGGAGGACAGGAACAGCTGCTCGACGCCGGCGTTTCCGGTAGCCCGGATACTGTAGACATCCATGCCGTCACGGTCGGCCTGTGCATCGACGGCGAACTTCTTGTCTACCCCAAGGCCATGCAGATAGGTCAGCCCCACCGTACCGGCAGCCCCCGAGTACTCGAGCGTGGAAAAGGCCATCTCTACCTTGGCCTGGATCGGATTGTCCGACTTGAACCAACCCAATGACCCGTGCAGCCCCTGATCCCCGCCGAGTTTGATCCACAGCGTCTGATCGAAAGCGCGCCTTGGCGTGATGTAGTAGCCGCCACCGCGGTTGTAGGCATCCCCGGCCAGACCACGCCCGGCACTGATACCGTCGCCAGCCACGATGAAGCCATCACCGAGCAACACCGCCTGACGCCCGGCCGAGATTTCGACGCCATCCTTGCCCAACACCGGGAACAGATCCGCCGAACGCCAGCCGGCGTAGGCTTCTTCCCACTTGTCCGTGCGCTCGCTGCCATTGGTGAAGCCTCCGGCATCGCCATCCCCCCAGGTTGCCGATGCAACCCTGTTGGCCTTGCCGAAGACGGTACCCAGCCCGTCACGTGTAAGGCTGCCACTGAGCCCATATTTCACATAGCCCTCCTGCCAGCTGGAGTGACCGGCTTCACGGTTGCCCCATACCTGGTAGTTCTTGTTGCTATGGAAGGCCCCAAGGACGGCCTCCAGATCGAACGACAGTTTGGTGTCGTTTTCATCGATCAACTCCAATGCCGGTACAGCACAGCACCACAGACCACCCAACAGGCAGACAGAGCGCCCTAGCGCAGTACCCAGATACGATTTCATGGCAAAGCATCTCCCTTAGCGGGCCGCACATTCGGCCCACTTTCTTGTTGTTATTGGCTTTAGGTAAGCACTGTGGGGATCAGTGAGGTACAACCCGCACGGCGGACATGCCCGCGGCCAGCAAGCTGCCGCTGCGCGGTGTTTCCCTGCTGAGCAGGCGTGTCATCCCGAATGCCTCGAGAAGCCTGTCGGGACTTGCATGGAACGGATCATCAGCCTTCATCGCACTCACCTTCTTTGTATTTGTTGTGACAAGGCACGCAGGGTTGCGGGCCAAGCCAGGTTCGATGGCGTGAGATGATTCTGGCGCAGGTAGCCGGCTGTGGTTTGGTCAAGCCTGACAGCGTTTTGCATATGGTCGCCACAGGCATGGATGACATGTCTTTAGGCAGGCGATCGTCTTGATCGCTCTGGCAAAGCATATGCATTTTTTTGCTGAGCAGGTTTGCGTTGGTCCGCCGTCAATGAGCAACAGCAACCTGCCATGAAAAAGCTGGACATGCCCTGCCTGGGCTTGACGGCTGTTCAGTTGCCCTGAACGCGATAGCTACGGGGAGTGACTCCCCACTGCTTCTTGAAGGTCTTGGAGAAATGCGCAGAGTCTGCAAAGCCCCATCGCGTGCCGATATCGGTGATGGAACGGTGGCTGTAGGCCGGGTTGCGCAAATCAAGCGCCGCCTTGAGCAAGCGCTCGCGCAAAATGTAGCGGCAAACGCTGTCGCCGCTCGTTTCGAACAATCGATACAACTGGCGACTGGAAATACCCAGCTCCTGCGCCAGGGCGATCGGCGACAGCCGTGGTGAGTCCAGCCGCTGCTGAATCAGGGACTGCACCTCATGCAGGTGCAACCCGGGCGAAAGATCCCGGGAGGGATAGTCAACGACCGACTGCAACAATCCGACCAGCGCTGTCTGCAGGCCATCGCTGTCTTCGGGACGAGCCCACTGCTCAAGCTCGCCACCAGCCACCTGACGAACAATCGTCCCCAGCAGCTGACCGCAGGCCCCGGTCGTCGACAGCTTGCCAAACTGACTGGGTTCCAGGTGCCTGAGCCGCTCGCCAGACAAATGGATCGACACGTGAGAAAAGAGCCCGCGAGGAATCATTTTCATGCCCTGGGCGGAGTCGAGCAACGCCAAGTCGCCTTCGCGCAAATCCAGTACGCGGTCGCCCAGTTCGATGGACATTTCACCGTGTTGCTGTAACACAAGGAAACAATGTGGGTCGGTATCGCGGCTGGCCTCGCGCCCTGATCGGGCGATGGCATTGGCATTGGTACGAATGTGAGCAACCTGGGTAGTACCCAGCAACGAACGCCGTAATTCGCCAATGAAAAGGCTCTGGCAATGGTCATAGCGGGTTTCGAAGCGCCCGCACACCGCGTGCACATTCTCGTTCCAGACAGACATCGTTTGACCGTTCACATCCACCTCCGACGTTTGCTCGCCCCACAATGGTGCACTTTTCACGTGATTATGGGTAACAAAAAAGCTGATGTAGCATGGGTAAGCACGGAGCGGGCCAACCTGGCCGCATGACCCGCCGATCGATAAGAACCGCCGCCGCTCGTCCATGACAAGAGAACTCTGTGATGCCCAACCACACGACACCCCAGCCGGACCTGCACGACTACCGCCTGCGCTATCTGTACCTGTGCCACGAAAAAGGCTCGATGCGCGCAGCGGCCGAATCGCTTGGCGTTGCAGCGTCCTCGGTAAGCCGCCAGGTGGCAAAGCTGGAGGAAGAACTGGGTATCGAGCTGATCAAGAAGGCAACCCACAAGGTCAGCCTCACGGCGGCAGGCTTGCTGCTGGTGGAGTACTACGCCCAGCGCGTGAGCCAGCAGGCTGCACTGTTCGATCAACTTGCGGAACTGCGTGCCCGACAAGGCGCCTCGACGATCATCGCCATCGGCGAAGGCTTGCTGGGTGTGCGCGCAATCAGCTCGTTGCAGGAGTTTTTGCGCCAGCACACAGCGCACAAGGCTGAAATCATCACCGCGCCCTCCTTCGAGGTACAACGGATGGTTTTGGCTGACGAGGCCCACCTGGGGGTTGTGTTCTCGCCCAGTGCAGTTGCCAACCTGACGCGACTGTTCAGCGTTCCACAACCCTTGCGCATGATCGTCCACCAGCGAAGCGGGCTTGCCGGCCGCTCGCAGATCAGCCTGGAAGAAATTGCCAACGAACCACTGGTGTTGCCAGGCGCGAATTTTCGGGTGCGGCAACTGGTCGATGATGCCTGCAAGAACCAGCCCTTCCAGATCGTGCCAGCGCTCACCGCAAACTCGCTGACAGTGATTCTGGACTTCGTGCGCTCGGGCCTTGGCGCCACCCTGCTCGCCGAGCTTCCTGTGATCGAAGAGCTCAAGGCCGGGACGTTCAAAGCCATCGCAATCAGCAACGACCAGATGAATGGCACCGACATCCAGATCGTGGCACGCCGGGGTCGGGCACTTGATGAGCTCTCCAGAGCGCTGGCCACCGAAATGGCACGGGCCGTTCGCATGGCGATCTGACGCCCCTTGATGTTGTTGCGAATGCGCAATCGCCGGCCACTCGTTGCATGAAACGCAACAACATTGATCACCCTTGTTATTGAGCCGGATCGACACCGGCATTAGCGTTTGGCCCATAACGCTTCACACCAGATGAAGCACATAACAAGAGGGCCAAGGCCATGACCGTGCGCGACATCCAACTCCACCTTCGCTGCATCCATCCCTCCCGCCTGCGGGAGCCTTTGCGCCTGTCCACTCAGCGCTAGCGCGAAGGCTTTACACCCCCTCCACTCATCAAAAAACAATGTTCGCCAACACGCCTCTGCATCTACCTGGCAGATGACAGGCAGCGGCTGGCCGACGTTCTGATAAAGGTGATCCCGTGACCAAA
>NZ_JBIBGE010000069.1:0-7168 GCF_042956345.1 Pseudomonas sp. NPDC008258 | reverse complement strand
CGCGCTTCGACAAGCTCGCAAAAAGTTATGCTGCGATGGTCTCGCTGGCTTGTGTCATGCGGTGTATGCGACGGCTTTTTTCAGACAGAGCCTAGTGCACTGACCGTCGCGGTCACGAAATGAAAAATGGGCGTTTCGGCGCCCTTTTTTGCCTCGAATTCAGCCTGTGCCGAGAGTGCAGGAGTCGCATGCTAGGCATGCAAACACGAGGCTTTACGCTGGGCGGGGGGTAACGTCAGAGGGGCCCGTTAAGGGGCGCATACCTACAAGAATCGCCGAGGTCCCGCAAATGTCACATAACTTCGCAAGTCGCTCGTCCAACCGTATACCAGGTGTGGTTGAAATCTCCTTTCCCACTCGTATCCCGCTGGATTGTGCACATCTGGAAGGTCCGGTAAGAAACTTCCAATTCTTCCGGGGCGTTGCCAGAGTGTGCCTGGATCCGACGTCACCGTCGCTGGCGAATGTTCGCTTGCTGGACTCGGTCAGGCGAGATGCCGATGGTTTGATTGAGGTCGAAACGGACTTGTGCTTGCTGTTGCCGGAGGAGGAGCAGGCGACAACTCAACTGACCGTAGTCGCCAATATCGTTAATCGCGGTGGCTGGATAGGGCCATTGGCCGACTTCAGTCAGGGGCCACAGGTTCTGCAGTGTGATGAGAGTGCTATTGCGAACGGTGCAGGTTTCATGGCGAGCCGGGGCATGGCTACGGTCTGGTGCGGCTGGCAAGGCGATATCGCGCCCGATCCTGAACTGATTCTGGCCCGCTTGCCGCGTGCGCAGGATGTTCGTGGCTGGGTGCATGAGGAAATTATTCCCGATACCGCAATCGGTGGTACCAGCAACGCTCGTGAAGCCGGCTATGTGATCGCCGAGCTTGCTTATCCTATTCTCGACTTAGCCAAATGCCGGCTCAGTGTGCGGCAGCAGGCGGATGAGCCCGCAGTGGCGCTGGATACCAACTGCCTGACCGTGCTAGACAGCCATCGAGTGCGTATTCGTCTTGCCCCACAGGCGGATGCTGGGGCGATTTATCGCCTGGAGTATCTGTCCACCGACCCTATCGTCAGTGGTCTGGGTTTTGGGGTGGTCCGCGAAGTCTTCGACTTCCTCAAACAATGTCCATGCGACCAGCGGGGTAACCCGAATCCTTTGTGGCAGGCCGGCCGAGCCGTCACGCTGGTTGCGAAAGGATATTCCCAAGGGGCGCGGTTCCTGCGTGAGTTCCTTCATCTGGGGTTCAACCAAGCTACAGCCGGCAGTCGCTTGTTCGATGCGATGCTGATCATTGCTGGCGGTGCTCGGGTGACTAAGGCAAACCAACCATTCTGGCGGGTGTCCCGGTTCTCTCGCCAGCACGAAGACAGCGATGCACCAGATCTGGCGTTCCCCTTTACTTATGGGCTGTCCGCAGAGCCGTGGAGTGGGCAACGCGATAGCTTGCTACGTCGATGCGAAGCACAAGGCTGCACGCCCAAGATCATGCAATTGGAAACAGACAGCGAGACATGGCATGGGCGGTTGTCGTTATTGGCAACCGATGGCCAAGGGCATGGTATCGATCTGCCCGAGATGGTACGTCTGTATTTCGTCGCCGGTCAGCACGTGGTAGGTAGCCCCGCTTCGTTTGGTGTCGAGGATATCTGTCAGGCCCCCACCAACCCGATAGATTGGGGTTGTTATGCGCGAGCATTGCTAGTCGCTTTGGTTGAGTGGGTAACGCGGGAAGTTACGCCGCCCGCCAGCCGCTTCCCGTCGCTCACTGAGGGCAGCCTGGTGCCTCTGGAGCGCGCAGAGCAGGTCTACCCCCGTTTCTCTGGGCTCCCCTACGACGCAACTATGGCTCCAGCACGGATAGTCATGGATGAAGACCAAGTACGCGAGTATCCGGTGCTGGTACCTTGCCCGGATAGCAATGGCAATCCTATGGGTGGCATCCCGATGCCGGAGCTCGTGGTGCCAGTCGCGACCTACAGTGGACGCAATCGCCGCTTGGTCGGGCATGGTGCGCCGGGCCTGGCTTTGATCTGGGGGAGCTGCGAGCCATTCGCTGACAGCCGCGTGCAAAGGCTTGCCACAGGTGACAGTCGGCTTTCGCTGGAGGAGCGATATTCTTCGCCTGAACACTTCATGAAGCTCTGGCGCCAGGCAGTGGAGACTCTGGTGACGGGGCGATTGCTTCTAGAAGCAGACTCTGCTCAGGTGATTTCCCAGGGTGAGCGTCTGGCCCGAACCGTTTCCAGCATTCAGGAGCCAACCAATGGCCAGCACTGATCTGTTGCGCAAAGTTGGCTGGCGTTTGCTACCCATCTTATTTATCGGTTACACGTTGTCTATTGTCGACCGAGTGAACATCAGTTTCGCGCGCGAGACGATGTCGGTCGACATCGGCCTTAGCGCTGCTGCATTCGGCTTCGGTGCTGGATTATTTTTCTTGGTCTACTGCGCTTTCGAGGTGCCTAGCAATGCTTTGCTTGTGCGCTTCGGCGCTCGTGTCTGGTTGGCTAGGATCATGGTCACTTGGGGGCTGCTTACCATGGCCATGGCTTGGGTACAGACGCCAATGCACTTCTACGCCATGCGTGCGCTTCTCGGCGCCGCAGAAGCCGGGTTTTACCCAGGGGTGGTCTATCTTCTCAGCGGCTGGTTCCCTGCCAGGCATCGTGCTGGTGCTCTTTCCCTTTTGATGCTCGGCGGGCCGGTGGCAGGCATCATTGTCGGGCCGCTATCCATGTATATCTTGGCCCACCTTGAAGGTGCGATGGGTTTCAGGGGATGGCAATGGCTGTTTCTCCTCCAGGGGGCACCAGCGGTGCTGATGGCGGCCGTAATCTATCGCTGGTTGGTGGATACGCCAGCGCAGGCTCCGTGGCTTAAACCGCTGGAGCGCGATGCCTTGCTGCGAGACTTGGATCGAGAAGTTGGACAGCTGGGCAAATCAGGGCGGTTCATTGATGTGCTTCGTGATCCCCAGTTCTGGCGGTTGGCACTCGCCATGGCGATGATTTACCTGGGGGTGTACTCGGTGATGTTCTGGCTGCCAGCGTTGCTTCAACAGCGAGGAGCTGTGAGCCTGCATGCGCTGGGCTGGATGGCGTCAGCGCCTTACATCGCTTCACTGCTGTTTATGCCTTTACTTGCGCTGAACTCAGACCGACTGAATGAACGGCGTTGGCATATATGTGGGGCATTGTTGCTGGCGATCACCGGCATCGTGGTTGCCCTTTGGTTAGCCCGTGATGCAGTAGGCTTGCTGTTGGGCTTGTCGCTTGCATATGCAGGTATTACCGCGACTATTCCATTGATCTGGGCGTTGGTAGGCAAGCTATATCAGGGACGGCAATCTGCGATGGCGATTGCATTGGTCAACACTATTGCTTCGTTAGGTTCGTTCGTAGGTCCCTGGCTGCTGGGCGTTGGTCAGCAGCTGACTGGCTCGTTGCTCGCGCCGATGGCTGCCGTAGCCACCGCACTGGCCATTGGAGCGATGCTGATTCTCAAAGCGCGTGAGCCCTCAGCTGAGCTGTCGCTTCGTTGAAACTACAAGCGGGCGTGGCGTCTAGCCACGCCCGCTTGTTCAGAAGGTCTTCTGCCAAGACAAATAGAGGCGTACCACGTCCTTACGCTCCAACTGGGCTGGCCCGGAGACCGGTATCAGACGCTCTACGTGATCGATTTCGCCGTCGGCACGATGCCTGTTCAGGTACAGCATCACCGACAGGCCGTCAAAGGGCTTTTGCAGTGCATAGCTGATGATCGTGGCCAGTTCGTGGCGGCCGAAGCCTTGGTAGCCGCGCGCACCACTGGAGCGCTTGGCGATTGCCTGCATTTTTAGGCCAGGTATACCCGCTGCGGCCAGGTTCCAGCTGATGTCTGCGGTCCAGGTCCGCTCGTCCTCCAAGCCATAGAAGTTCCAGCCGTTTCCTGATCCTTCCCAAGTGCCAGGATCAGCGTGGAACAGAACTCGGTTGTAGTCCCCCCCCCGCACCTGATTGACCGCCAGGCCCAGTGTCGTGCCGCCAATTGCATGCTCCACACGCGCTTCGCTCCAGCGCGTCGACAGATGTTCGGCTGCTGGTGCATAGCCGCCGAGGCCATTAGTTTCGAACAGGTGGCCCGCGTCCTGTTGCTGGCCGTATGTCAGGCTCAAGCGCGTGGTTGGGCTGAAGCTCGGTGAGAACGACAATCGGGCGAAGTGTTCTTTCAGATAATCAGCGGCAGTCAGTGATTGCAGCATCAGGCGTAGGTTGTCTGTTGGTGCCAGTTCCAGGCCGTAGTAGTCGACATAGTCGATACGTTGACCGGTAAAGTTTTCCAGCTGATCCCCCCAACCATCATCATTACGCGCGGTGTACCGCGAGAAGCGTGTGTAGTACGCCTTCCAGGTGGAAGTCTCGTATGTCAGATCCACACCCGTGGATGTGGCTTTGAGAATACGAGTGTCAGAGTCGGTGTATAGGTGGCTCTTGCGGTTCTGTTTGCCATAACCGACAGTCAGCTGACCTGGCCCGGCGGGGGTGGTGTAGTTGAGGTAGGCTGTACGTGTGCCGGCCAGCGTGCCTGGATCAGTGAGTGTGTGCCTCTGTGGAAGATTCGACACCTCGTCGGCGCTGTCACTGATGCTCAAATCATGGGCGAAGGCGGCACCGTAACGCAGGGCCCAACCTTTAGTAACCTTGCCGGTGAAGTAGTCGAAGGTCCAGGCATCAACCCATTCACGGCGGGACTTGGCAGGGTAACCCTCGTCAGTATCTAGGCTTTGCTCGTTCCAATAGTAGTTTTGGTAGCCGAGCGTGACCTGATCGTTGTCGAGCAGCCATCCGGCATGAGCCGGACTTGCGCAAGCTAGGAAAAGAGTAAGGGGTACCAGGCGTGACGTATTGTTCATCTTATTGATGTCTCCACTGTGGAGACAACAGATTACGTAGCGCTTCAGGTACCGCTTGGCCTGGCTGGAAGACTAGTTGTTTCCAGCGTGCACGATGTACTCATGTTGGCGATAGTCGCTTGGGCTACACCCAAACTGCTGGCGAAAGGCCTTGGAAAAATGCGAGGCGTTGCAGAAGCCGCAACTGAATGCCACATCGGTCATCGTCATGTGGGCTTGCCGAGGGTCGCCGAGCAGGCGGCGGCTCTGCTCCAACCTGCAACGCCAAATGTAACTTGCAGGGGTGATCGACAGCGGCGAGAACATGTTATAGAGCTGGCGTAAGCTGATCCCGAAGTGCTCAGAAAGCCTGTCCGGCGTGATCTCGGGATCGCAGGCATGGTTGTCTACAAAACGCGTGATCTCGCCGAGCAAATATTGATGCGAGCGCGTCGCCTGGCGGGTGCGAGGAGAACGAGCTTTTAACAATGTGTCAAAAGCAAGCTGCTGCAGTGCCCCCTCAAGGACATTGCTTTGCGCATCGGTCAGGCCCGGCAGCTGCTCGAAGGTAGTACGCATCAACTGTCCCATGACCACGCCTGCAGGCTGATCACGGCGTAGCACGCCACCCGCCAAGCCTTTTGCCAGTTGCATATTACGAGGCAGCGAAGCCTTGGCCATCGGCATGGAAATGAAGCTTGCGCTGGAGGTAAAACCCAAGTCATAAGCTTGCTGGTTGTCGGTAAGCAGCAGATCCCCAGGTAGCAGAATCTGCTCTTTGCCAGCAGTGCAATGTTCAATACGCCCTTGCAACACCAGCGCTATCGAGAAGCAGGGCGTGGGCTGCTGCACTTGTGAGCCGGGGCGGCTGAAAATTTTCAGTGGTGTTGAAGCCGTCTTGACGAGGCGCAGACTTCGTTTCTGACGTGCCTCGATTGCCGAGTGAACGATGTCAGTCCCGTTAGCCAGATGCAGGCAGGGCCATAGCAACTGCGCCAAAGTCTGCTGCCATTTGCGATAGCTATCGCAACTGGCATCCACTCGGTATGACACGGAATACATGCACCACCCCACGCTGAGTTGCCTAACCACTAGCAGCATTCGACGCAAGAACTGTGCCGGCGTCAGCGCTTGATGGCAGTACCCTGCCTGCCGATCAGACCGTTGGGAAGGATTTGCCAATAGCGGGTGCATTGCTGCGTTTCATCAAGCCATTCGAAGCCGAAAATCAAAGATTGGCCGATGAGCGAAAGGTCGTTGCTACCCTCGACGACAACCGTCAGTTGCTGCTGAGCGTGGTCGCGGTGACACTGTCCCCAAGCAGTTGTTACCTCATTACCCTTAAGTCCGTTGCCTGGTTTGATAATGCTCCAGAACATGTAATCACCATCCCAGCAGACGCAACCTAGGAACTCTTCATAGCTGAACAGGCCTTGAGGAAATTGTAGGTCTTGCATGAGCGACTCCGTTGCAAAAGACCTCAGCGTTCACGATTGTTGGCTTTGCAGTTGTCTTCGCTATGTAGGGTTTCTTTGCTGGCCGCGCAAACCTTAGCGAAAGGAGGTGCACAGGCCTCTCCACGTCCCTCTTACAGAGAGCAGACGCTGGCAGAAATCTTAGGAAAGGCTTTACCGCTGGCATGCAGCGGTAAAGCGCTTAGCAGCGCGCGATGAGATCGTTTGATATGCGCTGCCTTGTTCGGGAGTGTCTAGCGATTTGTCCAGACGGTCATATCTACGACCGGGTGCCACATCGTACCGCCTGGGAGCAGTTCGTTGACCTTCATGCAAAGGGCGTCATCAAGCAATGCGCCTGGAGCGTGTGTGCTGGCACCATCACACACAACGATAAGCTTGACCGGATACCCCTTGAGGTAATCGATAGCCTCTTGAACAAACGAAGGTACTGGAGCCTGCCCTTCAACCTCTACGCTAACAGTCACATTTTCAGTGAATCTGTCCGAGGCCTCAATTGCACCTGCCAGTACCTTTGCCGGCTCTGCAGTGTCTGGATTGCGAGGGCACGTGAGCGTGATCACGATGTGCGAATTGTCCTTGTGAACGACATCTACAGTGCGAATTCCCGCGAGTCGTGCAGCCTCAAGTGCTTGGGTTTCCACCGATCCGTAAGACATAAAAATCCTCAAGTGTGGTTGATCTCATATCCTTATCGGCACCAAAGTCGCGAACTAGACAGGTTTCTGTTCTAGGCTCTGTCTGAAAAAAGCCGTCGCATACACCGCATGACACAAGCCAGCGAGACCATCGCAGCATAACTTTTTGCGAGCTTGTCGAAGCGCG
>NZ_JBIBGE010000068.1:0-7928 GCF_042956345.1 Pseudomonas sp. NPDC008258 | reverse complement strand
ACGGGGTGAGAACCGCGTCCAAGCCTCAAATGTGTAAACCATGTCCCCGGTTTACGATGTAAACGATGTCTCCGGTCGTACACCGCGAAGAGGCCAGTGAAGGCAGCAGAAGAATCAGACGAGATGCAGGTGGTTGTCCCAGAACCCGGACGGCAGGTTCATCGGCTGCCCGACCAGTTCGGCCTTGGTGCAATCATAAAACCGGCAACGGCCCTGCCCGGAGGTGACGACAAAACCGTCTTTCACCGCGCCAACGCCTGCGCAATCGGGCATCGATGCATCCAGCTTCACCGCACCCGTGTCCAGGTCCCAGACAAACAACCGGTTGGCCCGTGGCGCAGTCAGCGCCACCAGCCTCAGCTCGCTGTGGATAGCGACGCTGGCGGTGTACTGGGCCATGGCCTGCAGCTGCCGCTCTGGCACCGGGAAGGCCTGGAATGGCTCGCCCGGGCGCTTGATCGCCAACAGCTGCGCCGTTTCATCGGCATCGCCCATGAACTGCTGGCAGGCGGCGATGGTGCCATCGCTGCCCACCGCCAGGTGGCGCACGCTGTTCATCTGCTGGGCCAGGGTTTCCTTGCTCAGCAGGGTGCCGTCACGCTGCATCAGTACCAGGCTCGGCTCCATGGCGTGGAGGTTCATCTCCACCCGGCTTTCGGCTTCGGTGCGAATGCCGCCGTTGGCCACGATCAGCGTCTCGCCGTCGGGTAGCCAGGCGACCTCGTGCGGGCCGATGCCGTGGGTCGGGATTTCGCCGGTGTGCACCAGGCGCTCGCCTTCAAAGCGGTACACGCCGAGCACACCCCGCCCTGGGTCGGTGGTGTCGTTCTCGGTGGCATACAGCCATTCGCCACCCTTGTGCACCACCGCGTGGCCATAGAAGTGCCGGTTCGGCTGCGAAACCACCGTTTGCAGCAGGCGACCGTCGCGCAAGTCGACCAGGTAGCTCTCGGTACCGGGGCGACGTGCGACGAACAGGGCAATCGGCTGCTCGGGGTGGTGAATGATGGCGTGGCAACGCTGGGCAACCTGGGTGCTGAACACCTGGGTGCCGTCCAGGCGAAAACCGACGGCATAGTGCTTGCCGTCGCCATCGTCACGCGCCGAAAGCAGCAGGGGTTCGCTGCCTTTATTGCGGAACAGGCTCCAGCCGCCCAGGGTAAGGGCGCTGAGCAATACGCTACCGAGTTTGAGGGCCTGGCGTCGCAGCATGATCAGTCACCGTCGTTGGCATTGAAGCCCAGCTGGATGTTCAGCGCCTTGGCCAGTTCGCCTTCGTGCAGGCGGTGGACGGCGTTGAGGCTGTCGTAGATCTGGTTGAGGGTTTGCTGGCCTGCGTCGTCGGCCAGCAGCTCGCCCAGGGACTTCTGGTTGTCCGCCAGCAGCTTGAGCGAGGTAGCGTAGGCGGCGTCGATCTTGTCCGCCAGCGCTTTCTGATCGCTGGGCAGCAAGCCGCGCAGGCCTTTGTTGTCGACCCCGACCCAGACTGTTTCGGCAGCCTTCAGGGTAGCTTCCAGGCTTTTCAGCGAGGAGTGGCTGCGCCAGGCTTCGGCCTGCAGCGGCTGTGGGATGCCCTTGCTCTGGCGACCCATCGGCGCGCCCAGCTTCTTCTTCAGGGTATCCAGGGCGGTGACCTGGGAGCGCAGCAGGTCGGCGATTGCCTCGTGGGAGTCGGCGTAGCGCTGGTTGGGGAACTTGGTCATCTGCGATAGCATGCCGTCGGTGCTGTTCCAGCTCTTGAGGATATCCTCGGCCAGGACCTTCTGGTGCTCACCGATGGCGACCAGCAACGGGCAGTAGCGGGCTTTCTGCTCGGCAGTGGCGACGTCCGGCTTGCTGTCGAACAGGATGTACTCGTAGGCCGACAGGCCGCGTACCACCACACTGGCCTTGCCCAGGGAAGCGGCGTCGACCGGCTTGTCGCCGTTGACCAACTGCTCGACCTGGCGGCCGACCAGGTTCTTCTTGTCGGGCCAGAACTGTACCTGCCAGGCACGGTTGCCTTCGGCCAGCGGGCCGACCAGCAGCGGCTGCAGCTCGGCCCAGGCCTTTTGCGCGTTGAGGAAGTCGGCGCGGGCCTTTTCCAGGTCTTCCTTGCCTTCGCAGTAGGCCAGGGCGCTGGCGGCCAGCATGCGGTCGGCTTCGACCCAGCGGCTGTAGGTAGGCAGGATGACCTGCTTGGCGATGGCAGCGGAGGTGACTGCTTGCGGGTCCTGCGGCGAGCAGGCACCGAGGGCGAGTGCGGCGAGGCTGGTGAACAACAGTTTGGGTCGGAACATGCCCGGCTCCTTTGCGCGTTTTAAAGTGAGTTCAGGAAAGCCAGTAGCGCAGTGCGCTGCTCGGCATTGAAAGTGAGTACGAAATTGCGTGCCGCCTCGGCTTCGCCGCCATGCCAGAGCACGGCTTCGAGCAGATTGCGGGCGCGGCCGTCGTGCAGGAACTGGCTGTGGCCGCTGACCGTTTCGCTCAGGCCCACGCCCCACAGTGGTGGGGTGCGCCAGTCCTGGCCGTTGGCGGCGAATTCGGTGCGCTCGTCGGCAAGGCCCGGGCCCATGTCGTGCAGCAGCAGGTCGCTGTAGGGGCGGATGACCTGGCTGGCCAGCTCTGGCTCGGCGGCATCGGCCGCAGTGGTGAACTGTGGGGTATGGCAGCCCTGGCAGCCGGCCTGGTAGAACAGGTTCTTGCCTGCCAGCACCTGCGGCGAACTGACGTCGCGGCGTGCCGGCACGGCCAGGTTGCGGGTGTAGAAGGTGACCAGGCGCAGGATGTTGTCGCTGACTTCCTTCTCGCCACCGACGCCGTCGCCGTTGGGCGCGGCCAGGCAGTCGGCCTGCGCCGGGGTACAATCGTCCTTGGGCTGCAGGGTGCTGGTCAGGCCCATGTCACCGACAAAGGCGTGCACGTTCTGCTGGTTGACGTTGGGTTGCCCGGCCTTCCAGCCGAAGCGGCCGACCACGGTCTTGCCCTGGGCATCGTCCCACACCCGGTTGGCACGCCCGCGGATGCCGTCGCGGTTGCGGTCGTCCGGGTCTTCGTTGGCCAGCAAGTCGGCTTCGGGGATGGCCTCAAGCAGGCCCAGGCCGATCATCGGCGGGGCCACGCGGGCTGAAAAGCGTGTGTCGGGGTGCATTACGCCATAGCCGAGTTGGGTAATGTCCAGGGTTGGCTTGCGCAGTTCGACCTGGTGGCCATCCTGGAACGACACGGTTTGGCTGGTATAGCTCACCCGCACCTTGCCTTCCGGCGCCACGCCGGGGATGGCCATGTCTTGCAACTGGGTGCCGTACACCGGCTCTGGCACCACGCCAAGGCGCTCGATCACTTTGGCCAGGTAAGGCTGGTCGGGGATCGACAGGCGTACCAGCATGCCCACCGCGTTGCTGTCGCCAGGCTCTGGCGGGTGCCCACGGCCATCGCGTACGTGGCAGTTCTGGCAGGCGTTGGTGTTGAACAGCGGGCCCAGGCCATCACGCGCGGTGGTGGTGGAGGGGGCGATTACCCAAGGGTTGCGAAAGAAGCTGTTGCCTACGGCAAAGTCCAGGCGTCGTTCGGGCGAGAGGTTGGCCGAGGGCAGGGAATAGGCCTGGCGGTCGGCGCGCTGCACGGTCGCCTTGCCACCCGACAACGCTTCGCCGGGCTCGGCCTGGGTGAAACGCGGGGCGTCGTCACAGGCGGCAAGGGCAAGGGTCAGCAGCAGAAGGGGGAGTCGGGACAGCGACGAGGACATGCAAAATCCTGGGCGTGGACGAAAAACCGGCGTGCAAGCTTAGCAGGCCAGCGTTTTTTGAATAAGAGCAATTTGCAATTGCTTGGGTGAAAAGGATGTGAAATGCCAGCATTTTCATGTTCAGTACCGGCCCTATCGCCGGCAAGCCAGCTCCCACAGGTACACCGCTGGCTTCAAGGGCTGGGCTGTACCTGTGGGACCTGGCTTGCCGGCGATAGGGCCAGAAGCAAAAAAGGCGACCCGAAGGCCGCCTTTTTCAAAACACCGCTACAGCAGGATCAGAACTCGTGATCCGCGGTATCCGGGTTCAGGTTGGCAATACCCAGCTTGCCGGCAGCTTGCTCGATCGCACCGGTCTGTTTGACCAGGGAGGCGATGGCGTCGCGCACGATCTGGTTGCCCGCAGCGTTGTCGGCCGCGATCAGCTGGTCGTAGTGCTCGCCTTTGAGGGCGTGGTCGACCATTACCTGGATCTTGGCTTCGGTCGCTTCCAGGTCAGCCTTGAGGGTGGCGTCGGCGGCCGGGTCAACCTTGGCCACCAGCGACGACAGGCTCGGGCCGGTCAGCTTGGTGCCGTCCGGGCGGGTGTACTCGCCCAGGTAGACGTTGCGGATGCCCTTGGCATCGTAGAAGTGCGAATAGTGGGTGTTGTCGCTGAAGCAGTCCTGCTCGTCTTCTGGCGAGTTGGCTTCCAGCGAAACCTTCATGCGCTCGCCCGCCAGTTCACCCAGCGACAGGCTGCCCATGCCGAACAGCATCTTGCGCAGGCCGTCGTTGACCGGCTCGGCTTCCAGCTTGGCGCGGTAGTTGTCGGCGACGTTCGGCGCCCAGTTGCCGACCATCTCTTCGAGGTCGCTGACCAGCAGTTGGGTCACTGCCTTCAGGTAGGCGCGGCGGCGCTCGTTGTGGCCACCGGTAGCGCCCTGGCCTTCGAGGTAATCGGAGGCCGGGCGGGCGCCGGCACCTGGGCCGGTACCGTTCAGGTCCTGGCCCCAGAGCAGGAATTCGATGGCGTGGTAGCCGGTAGCGACGTTGGCCTCGGAACCACCCAGCTCGTTCAGGCTGGCCAGCTTCTCGGGGGTGATGTCCTTGACGTCGACCTTCTCTTCGCCCACCTGTACTTCGGTGTTGGCAATGATGTTGGCGCTGGCGGCCGGGTTGCCCAGGGCGTGCTCGTAGCTCTTGTCTACGTAGTCGATCAGGCCTTCGTCCAGCGGCCAGGCGTTCACCTGCCCTTCCCAGTCGTCGATGATGGTGTTGCCGAAGCGGAAGGCTTCGGATTGCAGGTACGGAACGCGCGAGGCGAACCAGGCTTCCTTGGCGGCCTTCAGGGTTTCGTCGTTTGGCTTGGCCAGGAACGCGTCGACTGCGGTCTGCAGGGTTTTGGCGGTGCTCAGCGAGTCGCTGTACACGGCATGGACCATTTCGGCGTAATGCTTGACCACGGCTTTGCCGGCGGCTTCATCCACAGCCCCTGGCGCAGCAGCGGTGGTGCTGGCGGCAGCAGGTGCCTGGGCTTGCGGCGCGGCGGCTTTTTCGTCCTTGCCTTCGCCGCAGCCGGCGAGAGCGATGGCAATGGCCAGCAGACTGGCGGAGGCCAGAGGCATTCGAATCATTGTTGGTTTTCCTGCGTCGTGTGGTTGGACCAAGGGGTGGACCGTGCGCCGTGGCACGCGAAACCGCAACATCATGCGAAAGATTTGCATTTGCTGTAAAGGGGCGGGCGTGCAATTCATGTAAATCCAGGTCACGGCCTGTAACCGGGCGGATGGGTCAGAGCATCGAGACCTGGTTGCGCTGTGCCTGCTTGAGGAAGTGGGTCAGCTCCCGAGCCGATAGCGGCTTGCTGTAGTGGTAGCCCTGGCCCTCGTGGCAGCCCTGGGCAACGATGTAGGTTTCCTGCTCGGCGGTTTCCACGCCTTCGGCGATTACCTGCATACCGAGGCTTTTGCCCAGCTGGATGATGGCGCGAACGATGGTGGCGTCGTCATCGTCGTCCAGCAGGTCCTGGACAAAGCTCTTGTCGATCTTGATCTTGTCCAGCGGCAGCGACTTCAGGTAGCTGAGCGATGAGTAGCCGGTGCCGAAGTCGTCGATGGCAATCATTGCCCCGGAGCGGCGCAGGCTGAGCAGGTGCTGGGCGGCGGTGCTGATGTCTTCCATCAGGCCGGTTTCGGTTACTTCCAGCTCCAGGCTGCGCGGGGGCAGGCGGTAGGCCTGCAGCAGGTTGTTGACCACCCGTGGCAGCTCGCTGTGGTGCAGTTGCACGGTGGACAGGTTGACCGCCATGCGCAGGTCGCTGAAGCCTTGATCGTGCCATTCGCGCAGTTGGCGGCAGGCCTGGTCCAGTACCCATTCGCCAATGCCGATGATGCTGCCGTTCTGTTCGGCCAAGGGGATGAACTGGTCTGGAGGCACCATGCCCAGCTCCGGGTGCTGCCAGCGCAGCAGCGCCTCGACACCGACCACGCGGTGGTCGCGGTAGCTGATCTGCGGCTGGTACACCAGGTACAGCTGGTTGCGCGGCAGGGCTTCACGCAGATCCTTTTCCAGCTCGCGGCGGCGGCGCATTTCGCTGTCGACGCTGGCGATGTAGAACTGGTAGCGGTTACGCGAGCGAGCCTTGGCCAGGGTCATGGTCTGTTCGGCTTTTTGCAGCAGCTTCTCGGTGCTGTCGCCGTCTTCGGGGAACAGGGTGATGCCAATGGTGGCACGCAGGCGGATCTGCTGGTGGTGGTCGAGGTCGAAAGGCACTTCCAGGTCGTCGAGGATGCTTTGCGCCAACTCGGCCGCTTCGTAGGGCTGTTCGATATTGGCCTGCACCAGGGCGAACTGGTCGCCGCCCAGCCGCGCAAGGGCACCCAGGCGGCCACTGTGGGCGCGCAGGCGGTCGGCCAGGGCCAGCAGCAACTGGTCGCCAACCTGGTAGCTGAACTGTTCGTTGATGCCCTTGAAGTCGTCCAGGCCCACGCACAGCACCGCCACACGGTGCTGCAAACGGCCGCCATCGATGAGGATCTTGTCCAGTTGCTGTTGCAGTTGCTGGCGGTTGGGCAGGCCGGTGAGGAAATCGTATTGGGCCATGCGCTGCAGGCTGTTTTCGGCTTCGTGGCGCAGGTGGGTGTTGCGCTCGATCGAGGCCAGCAGCTGGTTGGCGGTGTTGACCCACAGGCCCAGTTCGTTCTTTTCGTGGCCCTTGAGCAACGGTATCTGATGCTGGCTGGGGCGGTCGGGGTTGATCTGGGTAAGGTGCTCGATGATCTTGGACAGCGGCTTGGTCAGCAGCCAGTGGTACACCAGGTACAGCACCAGGCCCATGGCCAAGGCCCGCAATACGCCAGAAATGAAGATGATCACCGCATTGATCAGGAAGTCTTCGCCGTAGGACGAGGTGTCGAGGGTGATGCTGAGGTCGCCGTAGTATTCGCTATAGGGGCCGCGGCCGACCAGTTGCGTGGTGTAGGTGCGTTCCTGGCCAAGGATGAGGTCGGTCAGCCAGCGCATGGACATGTCCTGCAGCGGGCGGGACTTTTCGGCCAGCATGGTTTCGTTGGGGTGGCCGATGGAGGCCATGCGCACCGATTCGTCCTGGAACAGGCCTTCCATCACCTGCATGCCCATTTCGCGGTCGAGGCTGTACACCGCCTGGGTGGAAGGGTCGCGGAACATGTCGAGGATGCGCTGGGCATCGTTGTTCACGGCCTGGCGGGTCTTGTAGGTGTCATAGACGATTTGCGCACAGCTGAGCACGACGCCAACCGCCAACGCCGACAGCAACACGACCCTGAGCAACTTGACCGACAAGCTGTTCCGCAATTCCAGCTTCAATGAGGTTTCCTTATCCATGCGCGTGGCATCATTTTGCCATCAACGATGACGATACACTATCGGCCGATCATGAGCAGTGTATCGGTTGCATGACCCCGCAACTTGAGTGCGCTGTATCAATCTTCCAGAGCTTTGATGTTAGCGCGGTATGCGCGCTGAGCAAGCAAAACCGTGCCGGCCTCTTCCCGGGCACGCCCGCTCCCACAGGGATAGCATCAAGGTCACCGGCAGCGCCGTATCTGTGGGAGCGGGCATGCCCGCGAAGAGGCCGGCACAGGCATAAAAAAGGTTCTTCACGGAATCCCGGGAAAGACAGAAACAAGAACGCCGGTTTGATGGATGATGTTCGTGCGAGCAAACACATCAACAAACC
>NZ_JBIBGE010000067.1:0-12015 GCF_042956345.1 Pseudomonas sp. NPDC008258 | reverse complement strand
AAGGCATGACCATACTCTTGCCGCCCCCGGAATGCTTTTCAAAAAGCGGGGGACACGACAACTACCCTGACACCGGGGGTCAAGATCAAAAGCCAGATTGGGAGCGGGAGCAAGATCATACTTCGTTGCAACACCCGCTTCGATTGACGCTCCGGGTGCAACCCTCTAACCTTCGCGCGTGTTTCAGGTGCCCTGCCAGCCCCTACTGGGCAGGGTGAAACTGGGAAGCCGGTGGGCGCCAGCATGGCGCGATTCCGGCGCTGCCCCCGCAACGGTAGGTGAGTTACGGCCGCGCACGGCCACTGGGTGCCAACACCCGGGAAGGCGCGCAGGCCAGGGCCAAAGCCCCCTCACAAGCCCGGAGACCGGCCTGGAATTGTCAACGGCATCACGGAGGGTGATGCGCGGTGCACCGTGGCGCCCTGCCATGGCCCCTGCGCGTTCTCCGTCTGCCTGCCTATTACCTGTCGCCACGCCTTGCCGTGGTGCCAGCCAGCGGAGAACCCTGATGAGCGAAGCCACCGAACGCGACGAACGCCACCTGGCGCGCATGCAGCGCAAGAAGGCGGTTATCGACGAACGCATCGCCAATTCCCCCAACGAATGCGGCCTGCTGCTGGTGCTGACCGGCAATGGCAAAGGCAAGAGCAGCTCGGCCTTCGGCATGCTCGCGCGCGCCCTGGGCCATGGCATGCAGTGCGGTGTAGTGCAGTTCATCAAAGGCCGCAACAGCACCGGTGAGGAGCTGTTCTTCCGCCGCTTCCCCGAACAGGTGCGCTACCACGTGATGGGCGAGGGCTTTACCTGGGAAACCCAGGATCGCCAGCGCGACATCGCTGCCGCCCAAGCTGCCTGGGCGGTGTCGCGCCAGTTGCTGCAAGACCCGAATGTGCAGTTCGTGGTGCTGGATGAACTGAATATCGCCCTCAAGCACGGCTACCTCGACCTGGACCAGGTACTGTCCGACATCCAGGCCCGCCCGCCCATGCAGCACGTGATCGTCACCGGCCGCGCTGCAAAGCCGGAAATGATCGAGCTGGCTGACACCGTGACCGAAATGGGCATGCTCAAGCACGCCTTCCAGGCCGGTATCCGCGCACAGAAAGGCGTCGAACTGTGAGCCAACCCCGTCAATGCCCCGCCGTGTTGATCGCGGCACCGGCCTCTGGCCAGGGCAAGACCACCGTCACTGCTGCTCTGGCCCGCCTGCACCGCAACCTCGGGCGCAATGTACGGGTGTTCAAGTGTGGGCCCGACTTTCTTGACCCGATGATTCTCGAACGTGCCAGCGGCGCGCCGGTCTACCAGCTGGATTTGTGGATGATCGGTGCCGACGAAAGCCGCCGCCTGCTGTGGGAAGCCGCCGGCGAGGCCGACCTGATCCTGATCGAAGGGGTGATGGGGCTGTTCGATGGCACCCCGTCCAGCGCCGACCTGGCACGCCACTTTGGCGTGCCGGTGCTGGCGGTGATCGACGGCACGGCCATGGCCCAGACCTTCGGCGCCCTGGCCCTGGGCCTGGCGCGGTACCAGGCCGACCTGCCATTCGCTGGTGTATTGGCCAACCGGGTGGGCAGCCTGCGCCACGCGCAGTTGCTGGAAGGCAGCCTGACCGAAGGCTTGCGCTGGTATGGCGGGCTGTCGCGTGAACGCGGCATCGAGCTGCCCAGCCGTCACCTTGGCCTTGTGCAGGCCAGCGAGCTGAACGACCTGGATGCCCGCCTGGACGCCGCTGCCGAGGCGCTAGGCGCCAGTTGCGATGCAGCCTTGCCGCCGCCGGTGACCTTTACCGGGCCCGAACCTCAAGCGGGTGGTGCTTCGCTGGCTGGGGTGCGCATTGGTGTGGCGCGGGACGAGGCGTTCGCCTTCACTTATGGCGCCAACCTTGAACTGCTGCGCAACCTGGGCGCGCAGCTGGAGTTCTTCTCGCCGCTGCATGACAACGAACTGCCGGTGGTGGACAGCCTGTACCTTCCGGGCGGCTACCCTGAACTGCATCACCACGCCTTGGCCGCCAATGCGCCGATGAGCGAGGCAATTCGCGCCCACCATGCGCAGGGCAAGCCGTTGCTGGCTGAGTGTGGTGGCATGCTGTACCTGCTCGATGCCCTGACCGATGTGGCCGGCGAGCGTGCCGAGCTGCTCGGCCTGCTGCCGGGCGAGGCGACCATGCAGAAGCGCCTGGCGGCGCTGGCCTTGCAGGCGGTGGAGCTGCCGGAGGGTACCCTGCGCGGTCATACTTATCACCATTCGCTGACCAGCACGGCGCTGGAACCGATCGCCCGTGGCCTCAGCCCCAACGGCGGGCGGGGCAACGAAGCGGTGTATCGCCTGGGGCGGCTGACCGCTTCTTACGTGCACTTCTACTTCCCCTCCAACCCGGACGCGGCGGCGGCGCTGTTGCGACCATGAGTGAACACGCTTACAGCGACGCCGAACGCGCCGCGATCTACCGGGCCATCGGCGAGCGCCGCGACATGCGTCATTTCGCGGGTGGCCAGGTAGCGCCAGCGATGCTCGGTCGCCTGCTGGCCGCAGCACACCAGGCGCCCAGCGTCGGCCTGATGCAGCCTTGGCGTTTCATTCGCATCACCCAGCGTGACCTGCGCACCCGCATCCAGGCCCTGGTGGAGGCGGAGCGGGTGCGTACAGCCGAGGCATTGGGCGAGCGGTCTGATGACTTCATGAAGCTGAAGGTGGAAGGCATCAATGACTGCGCCGAGCTGCTGGTGGCGGCCTTGATGGACAACCGCGAGCCGCACATCTTTGGCCGTCGCACCCTGCCGGAAATGGACCTGGCCTCGCTGGCCTGCGCCATCCAGAACCTGTGGCTGGCTGCACGTGGCGAAGGGCTGGGGATGGGCTGGGTGTCGCTGTTCGACCCCCAGGCGCTGGCGGCACTGCTGGGCATGCCTGACGGCGCCAAGCCAGTGGCGGTGCTGTGCCTGGGCCCGGTGGCCGAATTCTACCCGGCACCCATGCTGGTGCTGGAAAACTGGGCCGAAGAACGGCCCTTGAGCGACATGTTGTACGAAAACCAATGGGGAGAGCGCCAATGAGCGTGGCCTTGCTGACCGTGGCGGGTGTGGCCCTGGATGCCTTGCTGGGCGAGCCGCAGCGGCGCCACCCGCTGGTGGCCTTTGGCAATATGGCCGGTAACCTGGAGCGCCGCCTTAATGCCGGTGGCCGTGGCTGGCGCAGCCACGGTGTGAGCGCCTGGTTCCTGGCCGTTGTGCCGTTGACTTTGGTGGCGCTGATCCTGTCGTGGCTGCCGTATATCGGCTGGCTGGTGGACGTGCTGGCGCTGTATTGCGCAGTGGGCATGCGCAGCCTGGGCGAGCATGTGCTGCCGGTGGCCAACGCCCTGCGCCAGGGTGACCTGGAAGAAGCGCGGCGCCGCGTCGGCTACCTGGTCAGCCGCGAAACCCGCGAGCTGGACGAGCCCGCCGTGGCCCGGGCGGCCACCGAGTCGGTGCTGGAAAATGGCAGTGACGCGGTGTTCGCCGCGCTGTTCTGGTTTGTGGTGGCCGGCGCGCCGGGCGTGGTGCTGTACCGCCTGAGCAACACCCTGGATGCCATGTGGGGCTACCGCAACGAGCGCTTCGAGCGCTTTGGCTGGTGCGCGGCGCGCATTGATGACGTGCTCAACTATATTCCCGCAAGGCTGGTGGCGCTGACTTACACGCTGCTGGGCAAAACTCGCCTGGCCCTGGCGTGCTGGCGCAAGCAGGGCCCGCTGTGGGACAGCCCCAACGCCGGACCGGTGATGGCCGCCGGTGCCGGTGCGCTCGGGGTAGAACTGGGCGGCCCGGCTGTTTACCACGGTGAACTGCATGAGCGGCCACGCCTGGGTGAAGGGCCGATGGCTGACGCCGATGCCATCGAACGTGGCTGGAGCCTGGTACAGCGCGGCGTATGGCTGTGGCTGTTGTTGATCTGCCTGGGGGCTTACATCAATGCTTGAACACGGTGGCCGCCTGCAGCGTGCGGTGCAGCAATACGGTATCCCTCGCGAGCAGTGGCTCGACCTGTCCAGCGGCATTGCGCCCTGGCCATTCCCGATCCCGCCGATACCCACGGATGCCTGGGCTCGCCTGCCGGAAACCGAAGACGGGCTGGAAGACGCCGCACGTGCGTATTACGGCGCCGGCCAGCTGCTGCCGGTGGCCGGCTCCCAAGCGGCGATCCAGGCTTTGCCGCTGCTGCGTGCGGCCGGGCGGGTAGGGGTGCTGTCGCCGTGCTATGCCGAGCACCCGTATGCCTGGCAACGGGCGGGGCATCAGCTGGTCGAGCTGAATGAGGGGCAGGTCGAGGCGACGCTCGACAGCCTCGACGTGCTGGTGCTGGTCAACCCCAACAACCCGACCGGGCAGCGTGTGTCGCGTGAGCGCTTGCTGGGCTGGCAGGCCCGCCTGGCTGCCCGCGGTGGCTGGCTGGTGGTCGACGAAGCGTTCATGGACAACACCCCGGCGGATAGCGTGGTCGATTGTGCAGAGCGCCCGGGGCTGATCGTATTGCGTTCGTTCGGCAAGTTCTTTGGCCTGGCCGGGGTGCGCCTGGGCTTCGTCGCCGCCGAGCGCAGCCTGCTGCTACGCCTGGCCGAGCTGCTTGGCCCGTGGACGGTCAACGGGCCAACCCGGGTGCTGGCCCAGGCCAGCCTGGCGGACCAACCCACCCAACGTGTGCAGATCGAACGTTGCGCTGCCGCCAGCCAGCGCTTGGCGACGTTGCTGTCCGGCAGCGGGCTTGCGCCCAGCGGCAGCTGTGATTTGTTCCAGTACGTGCGCAGCGAGCGCGCCGCGCAGTTGCATGATTTTCTCGCTTGCCGCGGCATCCTCGTGCGGTTGTTCGAACACCCTGCGGCCGTGCGCCTGGGCTTGCCCGCCTGCGCAGCGGGCGAACAGCGCCTGGCCCAGGCGCTGGCGGCCTATCAAAAGGAAACGGCATGACCACCCTCATGGTGCAAGGCACCACCTCCGACGCCGGCAAGAGCACGCTGGTAACCGCCCTGTGTCGCTGGCTGCTGCGCCAGGGTGTTGGCGTGGTGCCGTTCAAGCCGCAGAACATGGCGCTGAACAGCGCGGTAACGGCCGACGGCGGGGAAATTGGCCGTGCCCAGGCGGTGCAGGCCCAGGCGTGCCGGCTGGCCCCGCATACCGACATGAACCCGGTGCTGCTCAAGCCCAACAGCGATACCGGCGCGCAAGTGATCATCCACGGCCGCGCGGTCACCAGCATGAACGCAGTGGCGTACCACGACTACAAGGCCATCGCCATGCAGGCGGTGCTGGCTTCGCACCAGCGCCTGAGTGCTGCCTGGCCCGTGGTCATGGTCGAAGGTGCGGGGTCGCCTGCGGAGATCAATCTGCGTGCCGGCGACATTGCCAACATGGGCTTTGCCGAAGCCGTGGATTGCCCGGTGATTCTCGTCGCCGATATCAACCGGGGCGGTGTGTTCGCCCACCTGGTGGGCACCCTGGAGTTGCTTTCGCCCAGTGAACAGGCGCGGGTCAAGGGCTTTGTCATCAACCGTTTCCGTGGCGACATCGCTTTGTTGCAGCCAGGGCTGGACTGGCTGGAAGCACGTACCGGCAAGCCGGTACTGGGCGTATTGCCTTACGTCACCGACCTGCACCTGGAAGCCGAAGACGGTATCGACGTGCGCCAGAGCACCAAGAGCGAGCGCGTGCTGAAGGTGATCGTCCCGGTGCTGCCACGCATCAGTAACCACACCGACTTCGACCCGCTGCGCCTGCACCCGCAGGTGGACCTGCAATTCATTGGCCCGGGCCAGCCGATTCCGGCTGCCGACCTGATCATCCTGCCGGGCTCCAAGAGCGTGCGCGGTGACCTGGCACAGCTGCGCGACCGCGGCTGGGACAAAGCCATCGAGCGGCACCTGCGCTATGGGGGCAAGCTGATTGGTATTTGCGGTGGCTTGCAGATGCTGGGCCGTGAAGTTCATGACCCGCTGGGCCTTGAAGGGGGTGCCGGTTCAAGCCCTGGGCTTGGCCTGCTCGATTACGCCACCGTGCTCGAAGCCGAGAAGCAGCTGCGTAACGTTGCCGGGACGCTGAGCCTTGAAGGCGTGCCGGTTGCCGGGTACGAGATCCATGCCGGTGTGACCACCGGGCCAGCCCTGGCGCAGCCTGCCGTGCAGTTGGCCGATGGGCGTTGTGATGGCGCGCTCAGTGCCGATGGCCAGATCCTTGCCACCTACCTGCATGGCCTGTTCGAAGGCAGCCAGTCGTGTGCTGCGCTGCTGGGTTGGGCTGGGCTGGAAGATGTGCAGACCATCGATTACGAGGCGCTTCGCGAGCGCGATATCGAGCGCCTGGCTGATCTGGTGGAAAACCACCTGGACACGGCTCACTTGCGCCAACTTTGTGGGGTGAGCTGACATGCTGAACCTGATTCTTGGCGGCGCCCGCTCGGGCAAGAGCCGCCTGGCCGAACAACTGGCCAGCGCCAGCGGCCTGCCAGTGACCTACATTGCCACCAGCCAGCCGCTGGATGGTGAAATGAACGAACGCGTGTTGTTGCACCGCCAGCGCCGCCCCAGTGATTGGGCGCTGGTCGAAGAGCCGCTGGCCCTGGCCGCTGTACTGCGCGCCGAAGCGGCCGAAGGGCGCTGCCTGCTGGTGGATTGCCTGACCCTGTGGCTGACCAACCTGCTGATGCTCGAAGACGACCAGCGCCTGGCCGAGGAGCGTGATGCGCTGCTGGCCTGCCTGGAACAGCTGCCCGGCACGCTCATTCTGGTCAGTAACGAAACCGGCCTGGGCGTGGTGCCCATGGGTGAGCTGACCCGGCGCTATGTCGACCTGGCCGGCTGGCTGCACCAGGCTGTGGCCGAACGCTGCCAACGCGTAGTGCTGACCGTGGCCGGCCTGCCCTTAATGCTCAAAGGACCTGCACTATGACTCAAGCCTGGTGGCGCGACGCCTGCCAACCCCTCGACAATGCCGCCATGGACCAGGCCCACGCCCGCCAGCAGCAGTTGACCAAACCTGCCGGTTCGCTCGGCCAGCTGGAAGGCCTGGCCATTCAGCTGGCAGGCCTGCAAGGGCGTGAGCGGCCGACGCTGGATCAGGTCGCCATCACCATTTTTGCCGGTGACCATGGCGTGGTCGAAGAGGGGATCTCGGCTTATCCGCAAGCGGTGACCGGGCAGATGCTGCGCAACTTCGTGGGCGGTGGTGCGGCGATCAGTGTGTTGTCGCGCCAGCTGCAAGCCAGTCTTGAAGTAGTGGATCTGGGCACTATCGACCCTGATCTGGACCTACCCGGCGTGCGCCACCTGCGCCTGGGTGCCGGCACGGCCAACTTTGCCCGTCAGCCAGCCATGACGGAGGGGCAGCTGCTAGCTGCCTTGCAGGCAGGCCGCGACAGCGCCTTGCGCGCGGCCGAACAGGGGGCGCAGCTGTTCATCGGTGGCGAGATGGGCATTGGCAACACGACGGCCGCAGCAGCGTTGGCCAGCGTCCTCATGAGCTGCCCGCCTGCTGAACTGAGCGGCCCGGGCACCGGACTTGACAATGCGGGGGTGCGTCACAAGGCTGAGGTCATCGAGCGGGCGTTGAGCCTGCATGGCCTGCGTGCTGAAGATCCCTTGCAGGCATTGGGTTGCGTGGGCGGTTTCGAGATCGCTGCGTTGGCCGGTGCCTACATCGGTTGTGCGCAGGCGGGTGTGGTGGTGCTGGTGGATGGCTTCATCTGCAGTGTCGCTGCACTGGTGGCGGTACGCCTTAACCCGCAGTGCCGGGCCTGGCTGCTGTTTGCCCACCAAGGTGCAGAGCCTGGGCACAAGGCCTTGCTCGCTGCGCTGCAGGCCGAGCCGCTGCTGGCGCTGGGCCTGCGTCTGGGCGAAGGCAGCGGTGCCGCCCTGGCGGTGCCACTGTTGCGCCTGGCCTGTGCGCTGCACGGGCAGATGGCGACCTTTGCCGAGGCCGCTGTAGCGGACCGCCCTGCATGATCCTTGACCTGCTGCGCCACGGTGAAACAGAGCAAGGTGGCCTGCGTGGCAGCCTCGACGATGCCTTGACCGACAAGGGCTGGGCGCAGATGCGTGGCGCTGTGGCTGGGGCCGGTCCGTGGCAGGTGCTGGTCAGCTCGCCGCTGCAGCGCTGTGGGCGATTTGCCGATGAGCTGGGTGGGCGGCTTGGTTTGCCCGTGCAGCGTGAAGCAGGTTTGCAAGAGCTGCATTTCGGCGACTGGGAAGGCCGTAGCGCTGCGCAGATCATGGAGGACCAAGCGGATGCACTGGGGCGCTTCTGGGCGGACCCCTACGGCTACACCCCGCCCAATGGCGAGCCGGTGCAGGCATTCGCCGACCGGGTGCTGGCTGCTGTCGAGCGTTTGAGTCGCGAGCACGCAGGCAAGCGGGTGCTATTGGTCACCCATGGCGGGGTGATGCGATTGTTGCTGGCCCGAGCGCGTGGCTTGCCGAAGGAACAGTTGCTCCAGGTTGAAGTCGGGCATGGCGCGCTGGTGCGGCTGGTGATGAGTGAGGACGGCCAGTTGGTCGAGGGGCGCTGATATGTTGCCGTTCTGGATTGCCTTGCAGTTTCTCAGCAGCCTGCCTGTGAGCCTGCCGGGCATGCCGGCCCATCGCGAGCTGGGGCGTTCGCTGTTGTTCTACCCGCTGGTCGGGCTGCTGTTCGGCCTGTTGTTGTGGCTGGCCAGTCATCTGCTACAAGGCACGCCTGCTCCGCTGCATGCCGCTTTGCTATTGACGTTGTGGGTGCTGCTTAGTGGGGCCTTGCACCTGGACGGGCTAGCGGACAGCGCCGACGCCTGGCTGGGCGGTTTCGGCGACCGTGAGCGCACGCTGACAATCATGAAAGACCCGCGTAGCGGGCCGATTGCCGTGGTTACGTTGGTACTGGTGCTGCTGCTCAAGTTCTGCGCCTTGTGGGTGCTGGTTGAGCAGGGCATTGGCGCGCAATTGCTGCTGGCTCCCGTGATCGGGCGGGCGGCGATGTTGGGCCTGTTCCTTTCTACACCTTATGTGCGGCCCGGCGGGTTGGGCCAGGCTCTGGCCGAGCATTTGCCACGGCGCACAGCTGGGTGGGTGCTGCTGGGCAGTGTGTTTTTCTGTCTGGTGTTGGGCGGATGGGCTGTGGCGCTGGCGCTGGCGGTGTTTGCCTGGCTGCGGCACCTGATGTGCCGGCGCCTTGGTGGCACCACCGGTGATACCGCTGGTGCGTTGCTGGAGTTGCTCGAACTAAGCGTCGTGCTTGGGTTGGCGCTTGGCCTTTGATGTCACTTTAAATCCGGAAGCAGGCACGCATTCTGTGGCGCAGCCGTGAAACCTCTTGCAACACTCATGACGCGGGTATATACACGTATCCATGCTGACCAGTGAATGCATCTGCACCCATTTGCGTCGTGCCGCCCGTGGGGTGAGCCGGCATTACGACGAGGCCCTTGCCGGCTTCGGGGTCAATGTCGCGCAGTTTTCCCTGCTAAGGCATCTGCAACGGCTCGACCGCCCCAGCATCACCACCCTGGCTGAGGCCATGGGCCTGGAGCGCAGTACCTTGGGCCGCAACTTGCGGGTGCTGGAGGCGGAAGGGCTGGTGGCCTTGGCCGATGGTGACGACCAGCGTAACCGCGTGGTGCTGCTGACCGAAGCCGGAACGCAACTGCTGCGAGCTGCACATCCGGCCTGGGAGCAAGCTCAGATTGATCTGGTGGAGCGGTTGGGTGCAGGGCAGCGCGATGAACTGGTGCGTTTGCTGGATCAGCTGGCCTGAATTGATACGAGTATAAGCGGGTATATACCCGTAAAAACCTTGCGATGTGCTGGAGATAACGACAATGACTTCGGTGTGGCGAACCAGCGGTTGGGTATTGGTGGGGGCGGCGTTGATCCTGGCGCTGTCCTTGGGCGTGCGGCACGGCTTTGGTCTGTTCCTGGCGCCGATGAGCGCTGATTTTGGCTGGGGGCGTGAGGTGTTCGCCTTTGCCATTGCCCTGCAAAACCTGATCTGGGGGCTGGCCCAACCGTTCGCCGGTGCCTTGGCCGACCGACTGGGGGCAGCCCGGGTGGTGATCATTGGCGGCATTCTCTACGCTGCTGGGCTAATGCTGATGGGCATGGCCGATTCTGCCTGGTCGCTGTCGCTGAGTGCCGGCTTGCTGATCGGCATTGGCCTGTCCGGCACATCGTTTTCGGTCATTCTTGGCGTGGTCGGGCGTGCAGTGCCGGCAGAGAAACGCAGTATGGCCATGGGCATCGCCAGCGCCGCCGGTTCGTTTGGCCAGTTCGCAATGCTGCCAGGCACCCTTGGTCTGATCCAGTGGCTGGGTTGGTCTGCGGCGTTGCTGGTACTGGGCCTGATGGTCGCGTTCATCGTGCCCTTCGTCGGCCTGCTGCGTGACCGCCCGCTGCCGAGCCATGGCGCCGAGCAGACGTTGGGCCAGGCACTGCGCGAGGCGTGCTCGCACTCCGGCTTCTGGTTGCTGGCGCTGGGTTTCTTCGTGTGTGGTTTCCAGGTGGTATTCATTGGCGTGCACCTGCCGGCTTACCTGGTTGATCAGCACCTGGCTGCTGCTACTGGCACCACGGTGCTGGCGCTGGTCGGCTTGTTCAACATCGTCGGCACCTTCACTGCTGGTTGGTTGGGCGGGCGCATGTCCAAGCCGCGCTTGCTCACGGGGCTGTATCTGTTGCGGGCGGTGGTGATCGTGCTTTTCATCTGGGCGCCAGTCAGCGAGTTCAGCGCCTATTTGTTCGGTATTGCCATGGGCCTGCTGTGGCTCTCGACGGTGCCACTGACCAATGGCACCGTGGCGACGGTGTTCGGTGTACGTAACCTGTCCATGCTCGGCGGTATCGTCTTCCTGTTCCACCAGCTAGGGGCCTTCCTCGGTGGGTGGTTGGGCGGGGTGGTGTACGACCGCACTGGCAGCTACGACCTGGTCTGGCAGATTTCCATCCTGCTCAGCCTGCTGGCCGCAGCGCTGAACTGGCCGGTGCGCGAGCGGCCGGTCGCTCGTCTGCAGGCCCAAACCGCATGAACCCCTACCTGGCTCGCGGGCTGCTGGGCCTTGCCGCTCTGGCGCTGCTGGCGCTGGCGTGGTGGGGCTGGCGCCAGGGAGGGATGGCGCTGATGCAACTGGGCATGAGTGTTTGTTAGGCGCTACCCTGCTAGCTCAAGGGTTGTCTTGCGGGAGGAACGAATCATGCGTGCACATTGGTTGACGGTGCCTGTGCTGGCCCTGCTTGCCTGTACATCGAGCTGGGCTGCCGATTGCCCGGCATTATTGCAGGGCAGCCTGCCGGAATTGCGCGGCAAGGGGCAGGTCGACCTGTGCCAGCGCTTTGCGGGCAAGCCGCTGGTTGTGGTCAATACGGCCAGTTATTGCGGTTTTGCACCGCAGTTCGAGGGGCTTGAGGCGACGTACAAGGAATATCACGAGCAAGGTCTTGAGATGCTTGGTGTGCCGTCCAATGACTTCAAGCAGGAGGACGCCGACAGTGAAAAGACTGCCAAGGTTTGTTATGCCAACTACGGGGTCACTTTCACCATGACCAAGACCCAGGCGGTGCGGGGCAAGGATGCGATACCGCTGTTTGCTGGGTTGGCCAGCCAGAGTAGTGCGCCGAAGTGGAACTTCTACAAGTATGTGGTGGACCGTAAGGGTAAGGTGATTGGCAACTTCTCCAGCCTGACCAAGCCGGATGACCCTGAGTTCAGGGCCGCAATCGAGAAAGCCATCGCTTCGCAGCAGTGATGCACAGTTCTGACCGATCTTGCTCTTGCTCTTGCTTCGGCTTTGCTTCTAAGCGCGCGATAGTTCAGGCAACGCAGATTGCGACTTCAGGAGGCCGAGCGGAGGGATTGCGGAGGGAGGTGACGGGCATGGATGCCCGTCAACGTCTGTTTTGAATCAGCGAACAATCCATTTGCGGTGGCGACGCTGACTCACCTTTTCGCCCTTACGGCGAGTCACTTTTTGTCAAACGCGACAAAAAGTAACCAAAAAACGCTGCGGGTATGACTCACC
>NZ_JBIBGE010000066.1:0-12993 GCF_042956345.1 Pseudomonas sp. NPDC008258 | reverse complement strand
CGCGAGTAGTATTTGCCCTACTGAAAAGCGGAGACGAGTATCGATCAAAAGCCGCTTAAAAAACTTCCCTAAAACCATAGAATCTCCCACAGGGATCTCGCAGAGCCCGAGTCTTGTGCAGTACCTGTGGGAGCTGGCTTGCCGGCGATAGGGCCGGTACAGACAAATCAGAAATTCCAGGCAGAAAAAAGCCCCGCATAAGGCGGGGCTTTCCGTTGCTGCTGGCAGTGCTGGCTCAGTTACCCTTCACCGGCTTGCCATCGACCGTGCCATCTTGCAGCACGATCACGTACTCCTTGCCGTCGGTCTCTACCTGGCGCAGTTGCACCAGCAGGTAGTCCCAGTTCTTGGCGAACCACAGTTCGGTGATGCGCTTGCTCTGGCTTGGATCGCGTACGCGCTCGACCTTCACCGCATCGACCTGGCCGGTCTTGGTGGTGACTTTTTCGGTGCCGAGCACGCGGAAGTCGTAGGTGTCGATCTCGTCACCGTCAACCACCTGGTAGGTCATGCTCTTCTTGCCGGCGGCCACGTCATGCTGCAGGGCCAGCTGGTAGGACGACTTGTCCAGTACGCCACGGTTCAGCGGCAGGCTTACGGCATCGCCACGGTCGCTGCCGGTGACCTTCTTGCCGGTCCAGTCGAAGGTCAGGTCGACCTTCTTGGCTTTGCCCAGGCCGCCGCGCTCGAAGTGGTACTTCTGTGGCAGCAGGGTGTCGTTTTCCATGCGAAGGGTGCTTTGCTCGGTCAGGCTGGCGATCATCATGGAAGCCTTGAAATTAAGGTCCCAGGTACCGTTGGCATTCTTGACCAGGCTACGCTCGGCGGTGCCGCTCATGGGCAGCTGCTTCCAGTCGGCGGTGTAGCTGGCCGAAAAAGGCTTCAGATCAGCTGCCTGGAGGGGCAGGGCGAGCACGGCGAGAGCCAAGAGCAGGGCGCGACGCATAAATTCTCCTAGGATCGAATCAAGTGACCGCTGGCCGCCAGGGGCTGGCCATCCAGTAATGCACCTTGCTCGCCAAGGCACAAGCGCCCCTCGGCAAACCAGCGCACTGCCAGCGGGTAGATCAGGTGTTCCTGACGGTGTACCCGCTGGGCCAGGCTTTCAACGGTGTCGTCAGACGCTACCGGTACCACAGCCTGTACGACCAGTGGGCCGCCATCGAGTTCCTCAGTCACGAAGTGTACGCTGCAGCCGTGTTCGGCGTCGCCTGCCTCCAGTGCCCGACGGTGGGTATGCAGGCCCTTGTACCTGGGCAGCAACGACGGGTGGATGTTGAGCAGGCGGCCCTGATAGTGGCGCACGAAGTCGCCACTGAGGATGCGCATGAAGCCGGCCAGCACCACCAGGTCCGGCGCAAAACCGTCGATGCGCGCAACCAGCGCGGCATCGAAGGCTTCGCGGCCGTCGAACTGGGTGTGGTCGAGCACCACGCTGTCGATGCCGGCCGCCGCTGCGCGTTGCAGGCCGTAGGCATCGGCGCGGTTGGAAACCACCGCACGGATGCGTACCGGGCTGTCTGCCCCTTGGCAGCTGTCGATCAGGGCTTGCAGGTTGCTGCCGGAACCCGACAGCAGTACTACTACATTGCAGGTCTTGCTTGGCATCAGTGTGCCTTGAGGTTCTGCAGCTCGACCTGGGCAGCACCTTCGGCGGCTTCGGCAATGTGGCCGATGACCCAAGGCTGTTCGCCAGCGGCGCGCAGTTCGTTCAGGGCGGCTTCGACCTGGTCCTGGGCTACGCAGATGACCATGCCCACGCCGCAGTTCAGTACGCGGTGCATTTCGTGCTCGTCGACGTTGCCTTTTTCCTGCAGGAAGTCGAACACTGCCGGGCGCTGCCAGCTGGCCACGTCAACCACGGCCTGGGCGTTTTTCGGCAGTACGCGCGGGATGTTGTCCAGCAGGCCGCCACCAGTGATGTGGGCCATGGCCTTGACGGCACCGGTGTTCTTGATCAGCTGCAGCAGCGGCTTCACGTAGATGCGGGTTGGCGCCATCAGCAGGTCGGTCAATGGCTTGCCGTCCAGCTGGGTGTTCTCGATGTCGGTGGCGGACACTTCGAGGATCTTGCGGATCAGCGAGTAGCCGTTGGAGTGCGGGCCCGAGGATGGCAGGGCGATCAGCGCGTCGCCGGTGGCAACCTTGGAGCCGTCGATGATTTCGGCCTTTTCCACCACGCCCACGCAGAAGCCGGCCAGGTCGTAGTCTTCGCCTTCGTACATGCCAGGCATTTCGGCGGTTTCACCACCGACCAGCGAGCAGCCGGCCAGTTCGCAACCGGCGCCGATGCCGGTAACCACGGTAGCGGCCACGTCAACGTTCAGCTTGCCAGTGGCGTAGTAGTCGAGGAAGAACAACGGCTCGGCGCCGCAGACGACCAGGTCGTTGACGCACATGGCGACCAGGTCCTGGCCGATGCTGTCGTGCTTGTTCAGGTTCAGCGCCAGGCGCAGCTTGGTACCGACGCCGTCGGTGCCGGAGACCAGCACCGGCTGCTTGTAGCCGGCCGGGATCTCGCAGAGGGCGCCGAAGCCGCCCAGGCCACCCATGACTTCAGGGCGTGCGGTGCGTTTTGCCACGCCCTTGATGCGTTCGACCAGTGCTTCGCCGGCGTCGATGTCTACACCGGCGTCCTTGTAGCTCAGGGAGGGTTGCTTGCTCATTGATCCAGGCCTTTAGGAGGGAGGGATTCTTAAAAACGACCATGGCGGCCAAGGCCGGCGGGTAAGCGGCGGCTGCCTGAAACGTCAGTGGTCTGTGAAGGCGCGCGATTTTATCAGGGTTGCCGGGCAGCGGCCATCCTCAGGCCGACGGGCAGGGCGGTAAATTGTTGAAAAAGGCCTGAGGGTGGTTGATGCGGTTGCTTGTGTATAAGCTGCAAGCAGCGAGTGTAGAGCTCGACTGGACAGGAATCCTCCATGCGTTTGTTCACTATTCTGGCATTTGGTTGCCTGGCCCTGGTGGCAGCCACCGCCCAGGCTGAAAATGTCTCCGGCCTTTACCAGGTGCGCGAGCCAGTCACGGGGCAGGGCGCCGAAGCGCGTACCGCAGCAACGGCCAAGGCCCTCGATACCTTGGTGCTGCGCCTGACCGGCGACCCCAAGGCAGTGCAAAACCCGGCACTTGCCGAGTTGCGCAAGGATCCGCAGCAAATCATCAACCAGGTTGGCAGCGAGGCCGGCCCGCCCGAGTCTGTGGTGGTCGAGTTCGACCCGGGCAGTACCGAGCGCGCATTGCGCAAGGCCGGCTTGGCCCTGTGGGGCAGCAATCGCCCTTCGATTCTTGGCTGGTGGCTGAATGACAGTGCCGAAGGCAGCAGCCTGGTCGGCGACGGCCAGGCCAGCGCTGTGCCCCTGCGCCGGGCCGCCCAGCACCGTGGCCTGCCACTGCGCTTGCCGCTCGCCGACTTGCAGGAGCAACTGGTGGCCAATGGCAAGCAGATCGAAGACAGCGACCCTGCACCGTTGCGTGAGGCCTCCGCGCGCTATGGCGCCGACGCCTTGCTGGCGGTGCATGCCCAGGAAGCCGACGGCAAGTGGCAGGGCAAGTGGCAGCTGTGGCTGGGTGACCAGCGTGAGCAAGGTACGGCCGAAGGGGCCGACCCGGCAGCCTTGGCCGACGCGGTGATGCTGGCAGTGAGCAGCCGCCTGGCGCCGCGTTATGTCACCCGCCCAGGCGCCAGCAGCCAGATGCAGGTGCAAGTGCAGGGGATGAACCTGCAACGTTATGCCGAGCTTGCCCGCGTGCTTGAGCCTTACGGCCCGCGCCTGCAGACGGCCGAAGGCACCACCCTGACATACGGTGTGACCGGCAACCGCGAACAGTTGCGTGCCCAGCTCGGCCTGGCCAAGTTGCAGGAAGTGCCCGCAGAGCAGGCGCCAGCAGTGCCCGCCACGCCAGCACCGGCAGCACCGGCGGCGGGCGAGCAGCCTGCGCCGGCCCAACCTGCGCCCAAGCCGTTCGACGGCCTGCGTTTTCGCTGGTAAGGGGTGCATAGCGTGATCGACGTTCGTCGCTGGATCTGGCTGGGCGCTGCCCTGCTGGTCGCTGTGCTGCTTTATAGCTTGCACAACATTCTAACCCCGTTCCTGGTCGGCATCCTTCTGGCCTACCTGGCCGACCCGCTGGTTGACCGCCTGGAGCGCCTGGGGCTGTCGCGCACCTGGGGCGTTGTGGTGGTGTTCGGCCTGTTCACCCTGTTGCTGCTGGCCCTGCTGCTGGTGCTGGTGCCGATGCTTGCCAAGCAGCTGGTGCGCCTGTACGAGCTGGCGCCACAGATGCTCGACTGGCTCGAGCATGTTGCGTTGCCTTGGGTGCAGAGCCGGCTGGGCCTGGCTGATGGCTTCTGGAAGTTCGACAAGATCAAGGCTGCCATTGCCGGCCACATGGGGCAGACCACCGACATCGTCGGCATGTTGCTGTCCCATGCCACGGCGTCGAGCCTGGCGCTGATAGGCTGGCTGGCCAACATGGTGCTGATCCCGGTGGTGGGTTTCTACCTGCTGCGCGATTGGGACCTGATGATGGCCAAGCTGCGCAGCCTGCTGCCACGCCAGCGTGAATCGCAGGTCGTGGGCCTGGCGGGCGAGTGCCACGAAGTACTGGGGGCATTCGTGCGTGGGCAGTTGATGGTGATGTTGGCCCTTGGCGTCATCTATTCGGCCGGGCTGATGCTGGTGGGGCTTGAGTTGGGGCTGCTGATCGGCATGCTCGCGGGGCTGGCCGCCATCGTGCCCTACATGGGTTTCATCATCGGCATCGGTGCGGCGCTGGTGGCTGGCCTGTTCCAGTTTGGCGGTGACCTGTACCCGATGCTGGGAATCGTCGCAGTGTTCATGGTCGGGCAGGCTCTTGAAGGCATGGTGCTGACGCCGCTGCTGGTAGGGGACCGGATTGGCCTGCACCCGGTGGCGGTGATCTTTGCCATCCTGGCCGGTGGTGAGCTGTTCGGTTTTACCGGGGTATTGCTGGCCCTGCCGGTTGCGGCGGTGATCATGGTGCTGCTGCGGCATGTGCATGATGTCTACAAGGAGTCGGACATGTATGACGGGGGTATCGACCCGGAATTGTAAAGCTAAGGCTTACGCTAACCCTGTGGGAGCGGGCATGCCCGCGAAGAATTTGACACGGTGCATGGCACCGGCTTTGCCGGTGTTCGCGGGCATGCCCGCTCCCACACCATTCGCAAATCGCCCAAGAACAGCGCAACTTGTTGATTTTGCTTGTGCTATCTGTTGCCGTGATTGTGCGCCCCGCGTTGCGGGTATAGACTTTGCACATTGTTCACCAAAGGCCCCCTGCGGTCCTGCTGACCGCCCGCGAGCATGAAACCACCGATCCAGTTGCCCCTGGGTGTGCGCCTGCGCGACGACGCCACCTTCATCAACTACTATCCGGGCGCCAATGCTGCGGCATTGGGCTATGTCGAGCGGTTATGCGAAGCCGACGCCGGCTGGACCGAGAGCCTTATCTACCTGTGGGGCAAGCAGGGTGTTGGCCGGAGCCACCTGCTACAGGCCGCCACCCACCGCTTCCAGCAACGCGGCGAAGCCGCCGTGTACCTGCCCTTGGCGCAACTGCTCGATCGCGGAGTGGAGCTGCTTGACTACCTCGCCCAGTACGAGCTGGTGTGCATCGACGACCTGCACGTGATTGCCGGCAAGGCCGATTGGGAAGAGGCCATGTTCCACTTGTTCAATCGCCTGCGCGACAGCGGCCGGCGCCTGCTGCTGGCAGCCTCGGCGTCGCCCCGCGAGCTGCCGATCAAGCTGCCGGACCTGAAGTCGCGGCTGACCCTGGCCCTGGTGTTCCAGATGCGTGGCCTGTCTGACGAAGACAAGCTGCGGGCCCTGCAACTGCGCGCGTCACGCCGCGGGCTGCACCTTACCGACGAAGTTGGCCACTTCATCCTCACCCGCGGTGCGCGCAGCATGAGTGCACTGTTCGATCTGCTGGAGCGTCTCGACCAGGCCTCGTTGCAGGCACAACGCAAGCTCACCATCCCGTTCCTGAAGGAAACCCTGGGCTGGTAACCCCCTGAAAACGCTGGGCCAGAGCGGCAAAACAAAAAAGTCACATCTTTTTCGATAAAATTTGCAAATGGCCATGATAGAGGGCATAGTTTCCCCCTCTAAAGGATTACAGACACGGTCGTGCCCATGCTAAAGCGCTTCGCACCCCTCGTGCCACTCGCACTCGTGACCCTGCTTTTTGGCTGCGCAGCCCAAGGCCCGGCTTCCCAATCCCAGCCTCAGGATCACACCCCGATCGCCGCTCAATCGGCAATCAAGGCCAAGGCCTCGTCCTCGTCGGTATTCGGCGAACCGGAAGAGCTGGCCACTGAAGATGACCTTGAGGCTTTCTCCAGCAACAGCAAGCCTTACCAGTTGCCAGTACTGGCGGACAGCATTCTTGAGCGCGGCATGTCGCTGATCGGCACCCGCTACCGCTTCGGTGGTACATCGGAAAAGTCCGGCTTCGACTGCAGTGGTTTCATCGGCTATCTGTTCCGCGAAGAGGCGGGCATGACCCTGCCACGCTCGACGCGTGAAATGATCAACGTTGACGCCCCGAAAGTGGCGCGCAACAAGCTCAAGCCTGGCGACCTGCTGTTCTTCAGCACCAATGGCCGCGGCCGTGTCAGCCACGCCGGCATTTACCTGGGTGACAACCAGTTCATCCACTCCAGCAGCCGCCGCAGCGGTGGCGTGCGCATCGACAGCCTCGGTGACCGCTACTGGAGCAAGACCTTCATCGAAGCCAAGCGTGCCTTGGCCATGGCGCCAACCAACATCGCGCGCAACTGATGGCAAAATGATGTAACCTCTCGCGGCGGCGATGCTTTGAAAAAAGCTCGCCGCCGTGCGCATTTACAGAAAGCGTCTAATCTAAATTCTCAACTCTTTTCGGCTGCGGCCGTTCGGTCTCAGACAGGATGTTCTGGCCATGGTAAAGATGGCGCGCTTTGCATTTCTCTCCCTGGCGGCCTTGCTGGCTGCCTGCTCCAGCCATGCCCCTGCGCCGGCCCCTGTGGTGCAGCCGCAGATCACTTATAGCCAGGCCAGCCCGTCACCGATTGCCGATGACGTGTTGATCCGCGCCATTGGCCTGGTCGGTACGCCTTATCGTTGGGGCGGCAATACCCCGGACTCCGGTTTCGACTGCAGCGGCCTGATCAAGTACGTCTACCGTGATGCGGCGGGCATCAGCCTGCCGCGCTCCACGCGGGAGATGATTGTCATGCGTGCGCCGACAGTGGATGCCAAGTCGCTGCAGTCGGGTGACCTTGTGTTCTTCGCCACCAGTGGCGGCTCACAGGTTAGCCATGCGGGTATCTATGTGGGGGAGGGCCGCTTCGTACATGCCCCTTCCACAGGCGGCACCGTGCGCCTGGATTACCTGTCCAACAGTTACTGGGCCAAGGCGTACCTGCAGGCCAAGCGAGTAATACCGCAAGGGCATCTGGCGCAGAACCCTTGAGCCAAGCGGTTGTTGGCATCAAGTGATCGGGAAGAACCGGTCAACCAGGATCGGGTTTTTTACCAGGGCCAGGTAGGTTGCACGGTCGAATGGCTCGCCGGTACGCAGGTCGTACACCGGCCCTGCGGGTTGGTCGACCTGGCTCATTCGCACTTTCACGAAGTGAAAATCTACACCGCGGACCTGGGTCAGTTGCTCGATGCGAAAGTAATGGCCCGGGGTAAACAGGGTTTCCGCTTCTTCGACAGCGCCTGACAGCGTGCTGATGGGCGTACCGCTGTAATACTGCTTGGCGGGTAGTTCAAATACCACGGAGCTGTCATCGAATACCCCATTGTGCCCCTGGGGGGAAACCTGGTCATTGTCGGCGGCGAATCGGCGAACGATATAGGGGTTTTCGGTGAATGAGGTAAAGTCGGTGTTTACCAATGTGTCCCCGACTTTCAGGCGACCGCTGCGAAAATGCGCGCCGCTTGTACCTCGTGTGCCGTGACCACCGCGATAGATTGGAACTGCGTTATCTCGCGGCAAGGACTCCAGGTCGTCGGCCAGTTTGCTGATGAAGTCGGTGTCATCGCTGTACCCGCTGGATGGCTTCCCTTCTCGCAGTGGTCGATTGATCTGGGTGTCTTCCTCGCTGTAGGTGCGGATCAGGTGGTTGTAATACTCGCCACCCTGCTCATAAGTGTAATGGGTTGTCCCGTCGATTCTCACACAGTCGTATTCTTCGCCGTCTGAATCTGCGATGGCGTCTGGATCAAGAGAGGGCACGAACGCGTCGTCGAGCAGTTTCTTGTTGCGCTCTTCTGCCTGGTCGGACATAGCCTCGCTGCGCGTCTCGTTTGTACGCATGTACTCATCCCAAAACTGCGATTGCTCTTCGGGAATGGCAGCGGCGGGGCCGGGTGGGCTTCCTCCAGCCAGCCGGGGGCGTTGCAACAGCGCCCATTCACCTTGTTCGTTCTGGCGAACCGGCCTTGGCTCGCCAAAAGCAAATGGGTTGTCGGGTGGAACAATCAGCCAGTGTTCGAGTTCGTGGCTGTAGCGCACCCGGTAGGGCATGTCATCGATCTCGATCCAGCAGCTGCCATCCTCGCTGATGCGGATACCTTGAAGCGCGCCGCTGCCTTCGGGCTCATTCACCAGTAACCGGTTACCTTCAAGGCCGTTCAGCGGCTCCAATGTGCGCTCTGCGGGCTGCCATTGCCCCACAGCGGCATCCAGCTCATGCGGCGGTGCACGATAGGCCAGCGAGGCGAAGCTGGAGCCGGCTGCGACGTCGGCCATGTTCAAGGCAGCAAACAAAGTATCCAGCATGGCTGCGCGCAAGGCGGCTTTGCGGGCCTGACCGGAGCGGGCATGCACCGCAGTGTCGACATCGAGCCCGACCATGGCCACCGATGCGCCCAGCAATGCCAGCGACACCGGCCAGCCCAGCGGGGTGAAACCTGCAAAAACCTTGACGAAGGCAGACAGGTACCCGCCCCACATGGCTTTGCGCAAGGTACTGTTGTCGAGCAGCAGCGCGGCATTTTCGCGCATCTCATGCTGTGCCAGTTCAGCCATGTGCAGGAACAGATCCTGGCCCACCGAGCTGCGCGAGGCTTCCAGGTGTTGAAGTGCCGCGTGGCTGGATGCGCTGTGCGCGATGGCCAGCAGCAACTGTTCAACGGCATCGGTCCGGCTTTGCTCCTGCTGGCCAGATAACGCCCCAGCCGTGTATAGCGAGCGCGACCCAGCACTTTGTAGCTGCCCCTGCAGCCATTGAGCCATCGCGTTGGGCGATGCAAAACCATGCAGCGGCTGCGCTGCCCAGGGTAGGTATAACAGTACCCGCCCGCCCTGTTCACGCAGGTTGTAGAAGCACGGCTTTCTGCTCGAGGCAAAGCGGTATGCGCTGGCGCCGCGCATGCAAGCGGGGCTGCCCTGCGACAAGCGTTCAAGTGTCAATGGCGCCGAAGACGCGCCAAGCAGTGAAGCCTTCAGCCAGTCAAGATCATCTGCGCTTATATGCCCGGCTGCTGCGGCCTTGGTGCCCTGACCAAGCAGGTTGACCTTGGCCAGCAGCTGAAAGCGCTCCCCGTGCTCACGCCAGAACTGTTCGACTTCGCTGCGATATAGCGTGGCAAAGTCCAGCGTCCACAAATCCTGCTGCACTTGGCGGCCGAGCAACGGTAGCTCGTTGTGTTCGTCGTAGTACCGCGCATTGCGCCCTTGCCGGTAGAAACCACCATAGACATCAAGCTCATCACCGGCTTCCTGAAAATGCAGGTCGAACCGTGTAGCGACAAGTTCGGTGAGCCGTATGGATTTCAAGGGCGGCCCATTGTGCTGCCACCCGGTGAAGCTGCGCGGGCTCGAACTGGCGCTGTGGAACTGGTGCCACCACACGTAGCGGGGTTCGATCGGCCGAGCGCAATGCTTGCGCAAGATCATTCTGGCTTGCCGTTGCAAGGACTCGTCGAGGTCAGGGTAAGCACACAGGAAGTCATCCATCACCTTGGCCAGCGTTCTGCCAGCCCCAAGTGCCTGTAAGTTCTGCCGCAGGTGTTGCTCGAGTTCGTTCATCAGCTTCTCGCGAAAAGTAATGAACGGACATTGTTGTCTGAGTGGCGCGAGCTGATCGGTACATGCTTGTCACCTTTGCGGCTGCAACTGTGCCTACCCGCCACGCGGTGTTGCCGACGTTGCGGTAATACACATGTACCGCTGCCCTGGGCCGGGGGAGGCCAGGCTATGCATTTCGGCCCACCGGAGTGCGCATGAACGCAATTGAAGAGCAAACCCTTCGCCACCTGGAAGCATCGGATGCGGCGATCCCCCTGATACGGCTGGTTGACGAGGTGCTGCAGGCTTATCCCGACCCTTACCTGCTTGCGAGCCGGCACGCAGAGCAGATCATGCACAAGCATACGGGCCGGCTGATTGATCCGCGATTTGTCTGGTGGCACCAGTTCAACTCGGAAAGCTCCAGCAGCCGCAGCTTCACTGGCTGGCAGCACCGCGGGCCACCACAACTTTCGCTGATTCTTCCCGAGCTGATAGTCGAACGCTTCGATGCCTACTTCCAGGAGGCAGTCGATGAGCTGGACATGCGTGGCGGCTTTTACAGGCAGGGGCCCCACGCTGCTGTCTATGACGAGCGAAATGAAGTCCCCATGCTGGGCAGCGCCGTGCAGCAGGATTTGTGGGCGCTGGACTTTGCCACCCTATACCGCAGCGAAGTCGAACAGTTCTGGGCAGCCCAAGGGAAAAACTTCAGGATACTCACGAAGATCAACCTGCTCGGGGAGGGTGCGCGCGCGTTGTTGGGCGCAAGGATTTCGCAGCTCGATTGGCAGCGTTTGCGTGCTTTTGTGGACGAAAGGCTGACGGACGGGTGTTTGCCTACCCTCGAGTCACTGAGCCGGGACAGTGCCAGCGCGCCATTCACGGTCAACCGGTTCGTGTTCGGCGCTGGGGACAGGGGGGCGCTGTTTACCTTGCAGGCCTCCGACGGCCGGGTGGTGGCATACAGGCCTTGGCATGCTGAAGCGCTCTGGGCATTCGACAGCGAGTTGGCGATGGCCCGTTGGCTCGCTGCGCAATTGCAAACGCCTCAGGCGTTGGACAGTTTTGTGGCAGGGGCAAACGATAGCCGGCACGAGCCAGCCGCGCAGCAACTGATCAGGGTACATCTGGCAGGCATAGCCGACAGCCGCTCTGACGATGCTGCGCTCAGGGCGCTGAAGCTGTTCGAGCGCCGGCTCAAAGGCGACCTTTTTACCTACCTGCAAGCGCAGGCCAGTGCCGAAATGCGCCTCACTGCGCAGCTGATGCGGGATAACCACAGCCTGCGCAAGGCAATGCTCAGCGGTTACCTGTCTGCATTTCTGGGCGTTTTTGGTGGTTTCGTGCCGCTGGGTTGGCCAATGTCGCTGATGGTGCTGGGGGCAAGTGTTGGCAAGGTTGCCCTGGATGTTGACGCAGCCCTGCACGCAGCCGATGAGCAAACCCGCAAGAGCGCCCTGCGCGAGGCTGTACTCGAGAGCCTTTTTGCAAGCCTGAGCCTTGTGGATGTGGCTTTCCAGTCAAGCCTGACGTGGGTGGCAAGCCAGGCGCCGCCCCATGAAACAGGCGTTGCGCTGGAGCATTGGCAAGTGAGTACCAGTGCCACGCTCTCGGCTGAAGGGCAAGAGAGCAACTTGCTGTTGAGCGGCGAACTGGGTTCGAGCGGGCGCTTGCGCGGCATACGCATGACCAATGATGGCAAGTGCTGGATAAGCTCGAATGGTTTTTCCTGCCGCGTGCGTTACAGCCATGAGCTGAGTGCCTGGCTGGTGGTACCTACCGACAACCCCTATGCATTTGTCCCGCTCAAGCCTGTGCGCTTGAATGCTGATGGCGAGTGGGAGCTGTTGATGCCGCCGCGGCTGCTGGGTGGCAGCCCCCCGGTTGTGGAGGGTATGCCCAGCACTACGTCACCGTTCTGGGACACGTACACCTCCAAAGATGAGGTGCTCAGTACAGGGCTGGCCGAACGTGCCCTGCGGCGCCAGAAGGCCCTGCTGGAGAACTGGCCGGTGGCTGAGTTGGCCCAGGGGGAGGCGCCAGAGGTGGACGAGCGTGGACTGGAATGCGTCAGGGTTCGAGGCCGTCCTTATTATTCCTACCGCTATGGCAATGAGTATTTCAATGCGTTGATCGAGTGGTACACCGGTAACCAGTCGACTGTGAATGATGTGTTTCGCGCCGGCCGTTACGAGTATGGGGACGAGGACAGTTACGTCGGCGACCTGGCCAATAGCCTGGGGCTGTTACCGAAAAGTAACGAGGTCACCCTGTACCGTGGCGGCCACCGCTCACGTGGCACCAGTGGCGAGCTTTACAGAAACGGGCACTTGAAGGTTGGCGACGTGCTGGTCAATACCGACCTGACTTCATTTACTGAAAACCCGTACAAAGTTGCCGAGTTCGCCAGCCTGCCATTCGCCGGGGCACCGGGCGGTTTGCCTGGGCTGTTCGATGACAGTTCGGTGATTTTCGAGCTGACTGCCGGGGGCTACTGGGGGGCAACGCCGATCAGTGCGTTTTCCATTTACTGGAAAGAAGGAGAAACACTGATGCTGCCTGGCAACTATTTTCGCATCGAAGGCCTGGAGCAGGTGTATGGCGAGCATTACCGATTTATCAAGGTGATGCTGGGGCAAACTGGCAAGCCTGTCTCTGGTCCGGTGTATGACATGCGCACGGGGCTGCCTTTCGATGAGGTCGCGTACCGGGCGCGGTTCCGTACACCGTCGCTGGTGCAGCGTTTTTTCCCGGCATGAAAACGGGGTTGTCAGTAGGGGGGCTCCGCCAGATTCCCCTTGCTTGCTCTTGCTCTTGCTTCTGCTTTTGCTTTTGCTTCTAAGCGCGCGATAGTCCAGGCGCCGCAGATTGCGACTTCAGGAGGCCGAGCGGAGGGATTGCGGAGGGAGGTGACGGGCATGGATGCCCGTCAAGCGCTGAGGCCCCATGGATGGGGCCTGC
>NZ_JBIBGE010000065.1:0-13513 GCF_042956345.1 Pseudomonas sp. NPDC008258 | reverse complement strand
CAAGGTGATCAAGCGGATGGCTTACGGCTACCGGGACAGCGAGTTCTTTTTCATGAAGATCAAGAATGACTTTCCCGGCAATCCGTGAAGAACCATAAAAAAACCCGGCACATGGCCGGGTTTTTACGTTCAGGGCTGAAGGACTCAGGCCTTGAAGGTATTGCCTTCGAACTGCTCGGCAACGAACTTCCAGTTGACCAGGTTCCAGAACGCCTCGACGTACTTCGGACGGACGTTGCGGTAGTCGATGTAGTAGGCGTGTTCCCAGACGTCGCAGGTCAGCAGCGGGGTGTCGCCGCTGGTCAGCGGGCAGCCGGCGCCGATGGTGCTGGCCAGGGCCAGGGAACCGTCAGCCTTCTTCACCAGCCAGCCCCAGCCGGAACCGAAGGTGCCAACCGAAGTCTTGGTGAACTCTTCCTTGAACTTGTCGAAGGAACCGAAAGCGGCGTTGATGGCGTCAGCCAGGGCACCGGTCGGTTGGCCACCGGCGTTAGGTGCCAGGCAGTTCCAGTAGAAGGTGTGGTTCCAGACCTGAGCGGCGTTGTTGAAGATGCCGCCCGAAGAGGACTTGACGATCTCTTCCAGGGTCTTGCCTTCGAATTCGGTGCCTGGGACCAGGTTGTTCAGGTTCACGACATAGGTGTTGTGGTGCTTGTCGTGGTGATACTCCAGGGTTTCCTTGGAGATGTGCGGCTGCAGGGCATCGTGGGCGTACGGCAGCGGCGGCAATTCAAAAGCCATGGTGGATCTCCTGATTCAGGTCTAGTTCGCGGTTTGCGCAGGGCCGATCACGGGCGGCCCTATGAGCGTCGGCGAGTTTGTACTCTTTGCGACGCAAGCCCCCGATCATAGCACCAGCCCCGGCGCATAACCACGCAACAAAGATAGGGAATAGAGGTTCCAGAGCGGTTACACGTTACCGACCGGTGGCGTGTATTCAGGAAAAGATCAACTGCGCCGCCACTGCGAACATCATCACCGCCACCATCAGGTCGAGCATGCGCCAGGTTGCAGGCCGTGCCAGCCAAGGTGCCAGCCAGGCTGCGCCGATCGCCAAGGTCGAGAACCACAGCAGCGAAGCACTGGCTGCGCCGGCCACGTAAGCCGCGGGCACGGTCTGCTGGGCGCCCAGCGAGCCGATCAGCAACACCGTGTCGAGGTACACGTGCGGGTTGAGCAGGGTTACCGCCAGGGCGCTGAGCAGCACCGCCCGCCGCGAGCGCGTGCCTTGGCCCTGCTGGTGTTGCAGGCTTTGCTTCGAACAGGCGCTGCGCAACGCCTTGGCGCCGTACCAGATGAGGAACACGGCACCACCCCAGCGTGCGACTGCCAGCAAGGTCGGGTTGTGCGCCAGCACCGTTGCCAGGCCAAACACACCGGCAGCCACCAGGATGGCATCACAGACGATGCACAGCGCCGCCACCGGCAGGTGATGCTCGCGGCGCAGGCTTTGCGCGAGCACGAAGGCGTTCTGCGCACCGATGGCCATGATCAGCCCCAAGGCCACCAGCATGCCGTTGATATAGCTTTGCCACATGGCGTGCTCTCCATTGAAAAACCGAAAAAGATGGTGGTCATTCTGATGTTTTGCCCTGTATAAGAAAAACAAATAAAGCTGATCCGTCATTAGGAAAATCGATGTTCGACTACAAGCTGCTGGCCGCCCTTGCGGCGGTGATCGAACAGGGTGGTTTCGAGCGCGCGGCGCAAGTGCTGGGTTTGTCGCAGTCGGCCATTTCGCAGCGCATCAAGTTGCTGGAGGCCCGAGTCGGGCAGCCAGTGCTGGTGCGTGCCACACCGCCCAGTCCGACCGAGGTCGGCCGCCAGTTGCTCAACCATGTGCAGCAGGTGCGCCTGCTTGAACGCGACTTGCAGCGCCAGGTGCCGGCGCTGGACGAAGAGGGCATGCCGGAGCGCCTGCGCATCGCCCTCAACGCCGATAGCCTGGCCACGTGGTGGGCTGGCGCGGTGGGCAACTTCTGTGCGCAGCAGAACGTGCTGACCGACCTGGTTGTAGAAGATCAGGAAGTGGGCCTGAAACGCATGCGTGCGGGTGAGGTGGCGGCCTGCCTGTGTGGCAGTGAACGCCCTGTCGCCGGGGCACGCAGCCTGCCACTGGGGGCGATGCGCTACCGGGCGTTGGCAAGCCCCGGGTTCATGGCGCGGCATTTTCCCCAGGGCTTTGTCGCCAGCCGCCTGGCCCGCACCCCGGCGATCGTGTACGGCCCGGACGACTTCCTGCAGCACCGCTACCTGGCATCGCTCGGCATCGAGGACGGTTTCCTGCACCACCTGTGCCCGTCATCCGAAGGCTTCCTGCGCATGACCGAGGCGGGGCTTGGCTGGGGGCTGGTGCCCGAATTGCAGGCCCGGGAGCAACTGGCCAGCGGGCAGTTGGTGGAAATCTGCAGCGATACCCCAATCGATGTGCCTCTGTACTGGCATCATTGGCGCAATGGCGGGCAACTGCTCGCGCAACTGACCGACCACCTGCGGCACACCGCACGGCATTGGCTGGTGCCCTTGTAGCCACGGCTGGCGTCAGTTGCATCTGAAATCTGGCAAGACGGAGTCTTACATGCGAATTCTGGTCACCGGCGCGAGTGGCTTCATTGGCGGGCGCTTTGCGCGCTTTGCCCTGGAGCAGGGCCTGGACGTGCGGGTCAGCGGCCGCCGCGCCGAAGGGGTCGAGCACCTGGTCAAGCGCGGCGCCCAGTTCATTCCTGGCGACCTTGGCGATGCCGAACTGGCCCGTCGCCTGTGCCAAGGCATCGATGCCGTGGTGCACTGCGCCGGTGCAGTGGGCACTTGGGGGCGCTATCAGGACTTCTACCAGGGCAATGTGGTCGTCACCGAGAACGTGGTCGAGGGCTGCCTGAAGGAGCATGTCCGGCGGCTGGTTCACCTGTCGTCGCCGTCGATCTACTTCAATGGCCATTCGCGTGTGGATATCCGTGAAGACCAGGTACCGCGCCGCTTCCACGATCACTACGGGCACACCAAGCACCTGGCCGAGCAGAAAGTGTTCGGTGCGCAGGAGTTTGGCCTGGAAGTGCTGGCCCTGCGCCCGCGCTTCGTTACGGGCGCCGGTGATGCCAGCATTTTCCCGAGGCTGATGCAGATGCAGCGCAAAGGCCGTGTGGCAATCATCGGCAACGGCCTGAACAAGGTTGATTTCACCAGTGTGCACAACCTCAACGAGGCGCTGCTCAGCGCACTGTTCGCTGAAGAGCGCGCGCTGGGCCAGGCCTACAACATCAGTAACGGTCAACCGCTGCCGCTGTGGGACGTGGTCAACTACGTGATGCGCCAGATGCAGCTGCCACAGGTTACCCGCTACCGTTCCTACGGCCTGGCCTACAGCCTGGCCGCGCTGAACGAAGCGGCCTGCATGCTGTGGCCCGGGCGCCCGCAACCGACCTTGTCGCGCGTGGGCATGCAGGTGATGAGCCGCGATTTCACCCTGGACATCAGCCGTGCGCGGCAATACCTGGACTACCAGCCCAAGGTCAGCCTGTGGACGGCGCTGGATGAGTTCTGTGGCTGGTGGAAGCACTTGCCGCAGGCGCATTGATGCCACTGGGCGGACGATGGTCATCAACGTGCCGCGCTGGCGGTTTATACTCGTGCCTCTTTGCGACTACCGCGGTTGAATGTATCCATGCGTAACCATGCTCACGATGACTACGATGACTACGATGACGTGCCTACCCTGCGTGCGGGCACTGTTGATGATGACGAACTGATGCCGGCGCACGTGGTGCGCAGCCGCCAGAAGGCCGCCCGTGGCGCCAGCACGGCGCCACTGTGGGCATTGCTGGGTGCGTCGTTCATCGCATTGGCAGGCCTGGGTTGGTGGAGCTTCCAGCAGATCTCGCTGATGGAACAGCAACTGGTGGCGACCCAGGAGAGCTTTGCCCGCATCAGCGAAGACGCGGCCGGGCGCCTGCAGGCGATCAGTGGCAAGGTGGCGGCCAGCGAGTCTGGCGCCACGACCAACAGCGAGGCGCTGAAGTTGCAACTGCGTCAGTTGCAGAAAGGTGTAGCGGGGCAGACCGGTGACTTGGGCAAGCGCCTGGAGCAGGTGCTGGCTGATACCCGTGAGCAGCAGAAGGCTGTTGCCGAGCTGCAAGGCCAGTTGCAGGCACAATTGAAGCTGGTGAATGGTGAGCTGGCAGCGTTGCGTTCGGGCCAGGTCGATGGTGGCAAGCTGGATGCGCAGTTCAAGGGTTTGAACGAGCAGGTGGCTGCGCTGAAGGCCGCGCAGGTGGATGGCGGCAAGCTGGATGGGCAGCTGAAGAGCCTGGGCAGCGATGTGGCGGCGCTGAAGAAGCAGGGTAACCCCAGTGCGGCGATCCAGAGCCTGGAGCAGGACATGGTCGTGCTCAAGAGCCAGATCGACAACCGCCCCGCTGCTTCGTCGGCGGGTGGCGCTTCGGTGCAGGAGTTCGATGCCTTCCGGGCACAGATGACCCGCAATCTGAATACCTTGCAGAGCCAGATCCAGAACCTGCAACAGCAGATCAGTGCCCGGCCTTAGATCACCTGAGCCTTCTTCGCGGGCACGCCCGCTCCCACAAAGTCTCCACAGCCTTCAGGCTTGGTGATATCCCTGTGGGAGCGGGCGTGCCCGCGAATGGCCGTTAATCACAACCGCGGGTAATCGATATACCCCACCGGCCCCTTGCCGTAGAAGGTCTCCGGCCGCGCCTCGTTCAACGGCGCATCCGCCGCCAGCCGCGCCGGCAGGTCAGGGTTGGCAATGAACGGCACGCCAAACGCCACCGCATCGGCCTTGCCACTGGCCAGGGCTGCATTGGCACTGGCTTTGTCAAAGCGCTCGTTGACGATGTACGGGCCGCCGAACGCTTCCTTGATCAGTGGGCCAATGCTGTCATCCGCTTCCCGCTCACGCGAGCAGATAAAGGCAATGCCACGCTTGCCCAGTTCCCGGGCCACGTAGGTAAAGGTTTCCGCCCGGTCGGCATCACCCATGTCGTGCGCATCGGCACGCGGTGCCAGGTGCACGCCCACGCGGCTCGCGCCCCACACCTCGATGGCCGCATCGGTCACCTCCAGCAGCAGGCGCGCACGATTTTCCAGCGAACCGCCGTAACGGTCGGTGCGCTGGTTGGTGCTGCTTTGCAGGAACTGGTCGAGCAGGTAGCCGTTGGCGCCGTGGATCTCCACACCATCGAAACCGGCCGCCTTGGCGTTTTCCGCGCCGCTGCGGTAGGCCTCGACGATGTCGGTGATTTCTTCGGTTTCCAGCGCACGCGGGGTGGGGTAGTCACTCAGCGGGCGTACCAGGCTCACATGGCCCTTGGGCTGGATCGCGCTGGGGGCCACCGGCAGCTCGCCGTTCAGGTAGCTGGAGTGAGAGATGCGGCCAACATGCCACAGTTGCAGGAAGATGCGCCCGCCTGCGGCATGTACGGCCTTGGTGACGTTGTTCCAGCCACGCACCTGTTCATCGTTCCAGATGCCAGGGGTATCGGGGTAGCCGACGCCCATGGCGCTGACCGAAGTCGCCTCGCTGAGAATCAGCCCGGCGCTGGCGCGCTGCACGTAGTATTCGGCCATCAGCGCATTGGGTACGCGGCCTTCGTCGGCGCGGCAGCGGGTGAGCGGGGCCATGATGATGCGGTTGGGCAATTGCAGGTCGCCCAGGGTGATCGGATCGAAAAGCGTGGTCATGGTGGTTAACTGCCTTGTCAAAGTGCTTGGCGCAGTTGTTCGAGGAACGCCTCGATGGTGGCCTCGTTACGTTTGAAGAAGTGCCATTGGCCGATCTTCTGGCTGCTGATCAGCCCGGCGCGTTGCAGGGTGGCCAGGTGGGCGGAGACAGTCGACTGCGACAGGCCGCAGCGTTGGTCGATCTGCCCGGCACAGACACCGTTGTCAGTGCTGTGGTACTGGTCGGGAAATTGCGTTGCCGGGTCTTTCAGCCAGCTGAGGATTTCTCGCCTGACCGGATGGGCCAGCGCTTTTATGATTTCGTCGAGATCGAGAGGCATGGGTTGAGGCTCGTTGTTGCGGTATATCGCGATAGGACGAAATGTAAATCGCCCGTTCCCGATATACAAATATGAAGAGGTTCTGAGCTGAGTGCGAATCGCTATATCGCGTTATAACGATACAGGTCTGCGCAGTGCTAGACTGCGCGCATGAACTACCTCGCACACCTGCACCTGGGCGGCCCGGCGCCGCAACAACTGCTTGGCAGCCTGTATGGCGACTTTGTCAAAGGCTCGCTGGAGGGGCGCTTCCCGCCTGCGCTGGAGGCAGCCATTCGGCTGCACCGGCATATCGACAGCTACACCGACCAGCACCCGCTGGTGCTGGCGGCATTGGCGCGTTTTCCGCGTGAGCGGCGGCGCTTTGCCGGTATCGTGCTGGATGTGTTCTTCGACCATTGCCTGGCGCGGCATTGGGCTGATTATGCCGAGCAGCCGCTGGATCAGTTCACCGGGGAGTTCTATCGGGTGTTGCTGGCAGAACCGGAGTTGCCGGGGCGGCTGGCGCGGATTGCGCCGTTCATGGCGGCCGATGACTGGCTGGGGGCGTATGGCGACTTTGCCACGCTGGAGCAGGTGTTCAACGGCATTGCGCGACGGCTGTCGCGGCCGGAAGGAATGGCTGGGGTGATGGGTGAGCTGGAGCGGCTGTATGAGCCGCTGATGGCGGACTTTCGCGAGTTCTACCCGCAGTTGCAGGCATTTGCGGCGGCGGGGCGGACGTCTGGCAGTTAGTTCTGTGCTGGTTTCTTCGCGGGCTTGCCCGCTCCCACAGGTACTGCACATGGCTTGAGTGCTATGCGGTCGAGGTGGGAGCGGGCAAGCCCGCGAAGAGGCCGGGTCAGAAAATGCGAGAGTCTCAGGCAGCCCGCGCCTGCCGCCGTGGCGCCAGCTCAATGTCTTCAACCCCGAACAACGCCAGGTGAATCGCCTGCTGCGCCTGCAACGCCAGCACCGCACGCTCCTTGCCCACGCTGCCAATCGGTTGCAGCAGGTGAATGCACACCTCGCCCCGCGGCTGGGCAAACAGGCGCATCAGGTGCGACACCAGGTCATCATCGCCAATGAAAGGCGCAATCGGGTCGACCTGGCCATCGCGCAAGTACTGGATAGCCACCGGTTGCACCGCCACCCCCCGATCAATGGCGCCAGCCAGCAGGCGCCCGTGGAACGTGCGCAGGGTACGGCCGCTGGTGGTGGTCCCCTCAGGGAAGATCAGCAGCGGCCGGGCCATGCCCAGTTGCCCGGCAATCTGCTCACGCAGCCGCTGGCTGTCGCCGCCGCCACGGCGGATGAACAGGGTGCCGGCCTTTTCCGCCAGCCAACCGGCTACAGGCCAGTGGCGTACTTCAGCCTTGGACAGGAACGACAGCGGCATCAACATGCCGAGCAGGGGAATGTCGGTCCAGGAAACATGGTTGCTGACCCACAGCATCGGCCGCTGCGGCAGCTCGCCGACGACCTTCACGTCGAAGGGCAGGGCAGCAACCAGGCGTTTCATGAACAGACAGGTCCAGCGCTGGCGCCGTTCGATGTGGGGCTTGAAGCCCAGGCGCTCGGCAAGGGCGATCAGGCTGGCCATCAACATGCCCAGCGCCAGTACCAACAGCAGTCGAGCCAGGCGGGCCATTACCCGCAGCTTCGGCATCAGACCGCCGCCTTGAAGTGGCGGGCGTAGCGCGGGCACAGGTCGTCGCGCTTGAGCAGGATGAAGACGTCGGCTACCTGGAAGTCTTCGTCCCAACACGGCTCGCCACAGATTTTTGCGCCCAGGCGCATGTAGGCCTTGAGCAGCGGTGGCATTTCGGCGATGACGTTGCCGGGCAGGGCCAGGCTCGGCAGCGGGTTCTTCGGCTCGGCGCGCAGGTGTTCGGTGCACAGGTAACGGTCACGCAGGCGCTGCATCACGGCGTGAGCCTGCACGCCGCCGTCCTGCATCGGGATACTGGCGCAGCCCATGAGGTAGCTGTAGCGGCCCTCGTTGAGCACCTCGGCCAGTTCACCCCAGAGCACCGCGATGGTGCCGCCGTTGCGGTAGTCGGGGGCGACGCAGGTGCGGCCCAGTTCGAGAATCGGCCCTTGCAGTTGCAGCAGGCCGTGCAGGCGGAATTCTTCTTCGCTGTAGAAGCGGCCCAGGCTGCTGGCGGCCTGGTGATCGAGCAGGCGAGTGGTCGCGACCAGCTCGCCGGTGCTCAGGTCACGTACACCAATGTGGCGGCAGTACACGTCGTAATCGTCCATGTCCAGACCCTGCTCGGCGCCCTTGAGCTTGGCCTTGAATTCTGCACTGAACACTTTGTAGCGCAGGGCCTGGGCCTCTTGCAGCGCCGCGGCGCCAACCAGGCGTTCGGCTTGCAGACGGCGTTCGGTGCTGTTGTCGCCAGCGTGAGCGATCCGAGTCATTACGAGTCTCCATAAGCCAGCCATGAAGGGTTGCGGCCGGTCGGCTTTGTTGTGCAAAGTCAGCCTAGGTAGACGCGGTGTCACCCCTGTGAATCTTTGGTGATGCTTGCGTGACACCCCCAAACCTTGAGCAGAATTCCCCAGCAAGGAGTCGTCCCATGGCCTGGTTGCAACGATTGAATGACCCGTTTCGTCATGCGCTGGCGGGCACCCTGGGCGAAACCTATGGCGCACTGCTTGAGCGCCTCGGCCCGGTGGCCCCCTTCGAACTGGCGGTACTGGGCGCGCGCGCGATGGCCACGCCGGGCCTGGCCTTCCTGGTGGGTTACCAGGCTGCCTTGCGGGTGCTGTGGCCCAGTGCGCCGGCTAGCCTCGGCGCCTTGTGCGCAACCGAACGGCGCAGTGTGCGGCCGGCGGACATGCACACGCGCCTTGATGACTTGCGACTGACGGGCAGCAAGGATTTCGTCACGGCAGGGTTGGAAGCGGAGTGGCTACTGGTGGCGGCGCGTAGCGAAGCGGCTGGCGAGGCACCACGGTTGAACCTGGCGGTGGTCTACCCCGGGGAGCCCGGGGTGACGCTGGAGCCATTACCAACCCTGCCGCTGATGCCGGAAGTCGGCCATGGCCGGCTGTTGCTGGATCAGGCCGCGTGCGAGTTGCTGGCCGGTGACGGTTGGGATGCCTATGTAAAACCGTTCCGCTCGCTGGAGGACTTGTACGTGCTTACGGCGTTGACAGCCTGGTTGTATGGCGTGGGGCAGGCGTGTGCATGGCCACAGGGGTTGCGCCTGCAATTGCTTGGGTTGCTGGCCGGGTGTGCAGAGGGTAGCCGTCAGTGTGCCGACAGTGTGGGATGCCATTTGCTGTTGGGCGGGCTGTTTGCGCAGTTCCAGGCGTTGCGGGGGGAGATTGATGCGGCATTGGCGGCCGGGCCGGCGCATTGGGCGCAGATCTGGCAGCGGGATCAGGGGGTGATGGCGCTGGCGGCGGTGGCCCGGGAGAAGCGGCTGAACAAGGCCTGGGCTGCTGCGGGATTGTCATGAGCGCCTGATAGGGTTGCGTGAACCGATCAATCGTGGGGCCGCTTTGCGGCCCTTCGCGGGCTCGCCCGCTCCCACAGGTGTACCGCTGGGTTGAACTATTGCGCGATCCCTGTGGGAGCGGGCGAGCCCGCGAAGGGCTGCAAAGCAGCCCCAATCAAGGCGAGCTCGATGAAGATACTGTTGGTCATCATAGCGATGGTGGCGGGTAGCGCCTGGGCTGAAAACTGGCCTGATCCACACTGGGAGACCGACCCTGCCACCCCCAACTGGCAAGCCGTCGACGCCTACGCCTTCCCCCCCGCGCCCCTGACCGCAGCGGCATCCGCACCGACGCCCTGCTGATCATCCGCGATGGCCGCATCCTCCACGAACGCTACGCCGCCCCCACCACCGCCGCCACCGCACACCTGACCTGGTCGGTCAGCAAGAGCGTACTCGCTACCCTGCTGGGCGTGGCCCAAGGCGAAGGGCGCTTCCAGTTGCAGGACCCGGTCACGCGTTTCTACCCCGCCATGCGCGAGCACCCGGGCATACGCATGGTCGACCTGCTGCACTGGGCCAGCGGCCTGGACTGGCAGGAGGACTACGAATACGCACCGCTCAAGTCTTCGGTGGTGGCCATGCTGTATACCCGTGGCCGCGAGGACATGGCCGCCTATACGGCGGCGCGGGGGGCGTCGGCCAGCCCCGGTCAGCGATTCCTCTACTCCAGTGGCGACAGCAACCTGCTGGCTGCTGCGCTGCGCGGCATGCTCGATGCCGGGCAGTACGCCGATTACCCCTGGCACGCGCTGTTCACCCCGTTGGGTATCGAAAGCGCGGTGTGGGAGCGTGACCGGGCGGGCACCTACGTGGGCTCTTCCTATCTTTACCTCAGCGCCCGAGACTTGGCGCGTATCGGCTTGCTGATGCAGCGCGAGGGGCAGTGGCAAGGCAGGCAACTGCTGCCCAAGGCCTGGGTGGCCTTCAACCGTACGCCGTTTGCCCATGCCGAACCTGCCGCCGGTGAGGCCAACCCGGGCGGCCACTGGTGGCTCAACCAGCCGCTGGCCGGTACTGGGCGGCCTTGGCCCAATGCGCCCGCAGATACCTTCGCCGCCCTTGGCCATTGGGGCCAGGCGCTGTACGTAATACCTGCGCAAAAGCTGGTGATCGTACGCTATGCCGATGACCGTGACGGCAGTTACCAGCACGACGAACTGCTCAAGCGGGTGTTGGCGGCATTGGCCGGGGAGGGGGCATGAAGCGCTTGCTGCTGCTGGTGCTGCTGGGGTTGGTATTCTGGTCCTGGCACGAGCGTCAGGCACTGGCAGATTTCCCCGGCATCCTCTCGGCTTATTCGGCCAAGGAGTACTGTTCGTGCCGCTTTGTCATGGGTTTCGAGCAGGCGTACTGCCAAGGCTATGTGAAGCAATGGCTGCCGCTGAGCCTGCTGAAGGAAAACACCCCGCAACGGCACGTCATTGCTGTGGGCCTGGGGCGGCGCAACCAGGCTGCCTGGCAGGGCCAGCGCGAGGGCTGCCGCTTGCTGCCATGAAGGCGGGCGGGTAAGGTTGGCGGCCTGGTTTCACGAGATCTGTCATGTTCAAGCTGCCCCGTCTGTTGCCCGCCTTGTTGCTGGCTTTTTGCCTGCCCGCCCATGCCAATTGGCACCTCGATGGCGAATCTTCACGCCTGTCGTTCATTACCGGCAAGAACGGTGATACGGCCGAAGTGCATCGCTTTTTGGTGCTGCACGGCAAGGTCGACCGTAAGGGCGCGGCCGGGCTGAGCATCGAGATGGATTCGGTAAGCAGCGGCATCCCGCTGCGGGACGAACGCATGCGTGACGACCTGTTCGAAGTCGAGCGCTTTGCCGAAGCCAAGGTGCAGGCACAACTGGACCTGCGCCCGATCAACGACCTGGCCAACGGTGCACAGATCGAACTGCGCCTGCCGCTCACCGTTACCCTGCATGGCCAGTCGCATAGCTACAACGCGTTGCTGCTGGCCACCCGCCTGGATGAGCGGCGCTTTCAGGTGGTAACCCTCGAACCTCTGGTACTGCGTGCCGAGGACTTCGGCCTGCTGCCTGGCCTGCAAGCCCTGCGCAAGTTCGCCGGGCTCAAGTCCATCAACCCGTCGGTACCGGTTAGCGCGGTGCTGATCTTCACCGCCCGCTGACATGCCGGGGCCGGTCTTCCCCTGGCGGGATGGCAACCAGTTCGAACTGCTGATCGATGGCCCCGAGTTCTTTCCGCGCATGCTGGCGGCGATTGTGCGCGCCGAGGTGCAGGTCGACCTGGAGCTGTACCTGGTCGAAGCGGGGGCCTGTGCCGAGGCGGTGGTCGAAGCGCTGGAGCAGGCCGCCCGGCGTGGCGTGCGGGTGCGCTGCCTGTTCGATGACTATGGCTCGCTGGCCTTCAACAGCGCCCTGCGCCAGCGGCTGGTGGACGCCGGTGTGTACTTGCGCTGGTACAACCGACTGCGCTGGAAGCGCGGCCTGCGCAACCTGTACCGCGACCACCGCAAGCTGCTGCTGGTGGATGAACGCTGGGCAGTGGTGGGCGGCACGGGCGTTACCGATGAATTCTGGACGCCGGGCGATGCGACCAGCGAGTGGCACGAGGTGATGGTGCAGATCCAGGGGCCGGTGGTGAACGACTGGCAACTGCTGTTCGACCGCCAGTGGTCGGCCAACAACCGTCGCACCGCCTGGCGCCCTGCCGAAGGCTTCGGCCTGCCGCGCCTGCCCAAGGTGCCTGCGCAGGGGCAGGGCATGGGCCGGGTGGCCTATGCCGACGCCCGCCAGCACCAGGACATCCTGCACTCGCTGGTGCGGGCGCTGAACAGCGGCAAGCAACGGGTATGGCTGGCCACGCCGTACTTTCTGCCGACCTGGAGCGTGCGTCGCTCGTTGCGTCGGGCTGCCAGCAAGGGGCTTGATGTACGGCTGTTGCTGACGGGACCACGCACCGATCACCCATCGGTGCGCTACGCGGGGCACCGTTACTACCCACGTCTGTTGCGGGCAGGGGTGCGGATTTTCGAATACCAGCCGTGCTTCCTGCACCTTAAGATGGCCGTGGTAGATGACTGGGTCAGCGTCGGTTCGTGCAACTTCGACCACTGGAACCTGCGGTTCAACCTTGAGGCCAACATCGAGGCGCTGGACCCACCGTTGACGGCGGCGGTAGTGGCCAGTTTCGAGCGCGACTTTGCCTTGAGCGAGGAAGTCGACCTTGACCACTGGCATGCCCGCCCCCTGTGGCGCCGGGTGAAACAGCGGATCTGGGGCTGGATCGACCGGCTGGTGGTCAACCTGCTCGACCGGCGTGACTGACAGCGGCTATCGTGCAGTATCTGTTAACCGAAGGAGTGGGTGCGATGACGGCGAAGAAGATTCTCATGCTGGTGGGCGACTACGTCGAGGATTACGAGGCGATGGTGCCGTTCCAGGCCCTGAGCATGGTGGGCCACACCGTGCATGCGGTGTGCCCGGAAAAGGTGGCAGGGCAGACCGTGCGCACCGCCATCCATGATTTCGAGGGTGAGCAGACCTACAGTGAAAAGCCGGGGCACAACTTTGCCCTGAACCATGACTTCGTGCGGGTGCGGGCCGAGAGTTACGACGCGCTGCTGATCCCGGGTGGCCGTGCGCCGGAGTACCTGCGCCTGGATGAAAAGGTGCTGGAGCTGGTGCGGGCCTTTGACCAGGCAGGCAAGCCGATTGCAGCGGTGTGCCACGGTGCCCAGCTGCTGGCGGCGGCGGGGGTGCTGGAAGGGCGCGAATGCAGCGCGTACCCGGCGTGTGCGCCGGAAGTGCGGTTGGCGGGTGGCACGTTCATCGATATCGCCGTGGACCAGGCGCATGTGGATGGCAACCTGGTGACCGCGCCAGCGTGGCCAGCGCATCCAGCGTGGCTGGCGGCCTTCCTCAAGGTGCTGGGCACCCGTATCGCCTGACCGGGCCTCTTCGCGGTGTACGACCGGAGACATCGTTTACATCGTAAACCGGGGACATGGTTTACACATTTGAGGCTTGGACGCGGTTCTCACCCCGTCCAA
>NZ_JBIBGE010000064.1:0-15811 GCF_042956345.1 Pseudomonas sp. NPDC008258 | reverse complement strand
AACATTCAGATGACTGTTACCCTGATCAAGACCATCGCAATGGAAGACGGTCTGCGCTTCGCTATCCGTGAAGGCGGTCGTACCGTCGGCGCCGGTGTCGTAGCAAAAATTATTGAATAAGTAGTTGATTTACTTGATCAGGCCGGTATAATGGCCGGCCTGATACAGCGTTACAGGTCAGTAGCTCAATTGGCAGAGCGACGGTCTCCAAAACCGTAGGTTGGGGGTTCGATTCCCTCCTGACCTGCCATTTCACTTCGGTGTGATGGCTTTCTTCTCACAGGATCCTCCTCGATGACTCCCAAAACTGAAGCCCAAGAATCGCGTTTTGATCTGTTCAAGTGGCTGGCTGTAGTTGCTTTGGTGGTCGTGGCTGTTGTGGGTAATCAGTATTACTCCGCCTCCCCGATTCTGTATCGCGTTCTTGCACTTCTTGTTCTGGCTGCTGTCGCGGGCTTTGTAGCTCTGCAGACTGCGAAGGGCAAGTCGTTCTTTGCGCTGGCGAAGGAAGCTCGTACCGAAATCCGTAAAGTCGTGTGGCCGACCCGCCAGGAAACCACCCAGACCACGCTGATTGTCGTGGCTGTCGTGCTGGTTATGGCACTGCTGCTGTGGGGGCTTGATTCCCTGCTCGGCTGGGCGGTCTCCCTGATCGTTGGCTAAAGGTGTCCCGTGGCTAAGCGTTGGTATGTTGTGCATGCTTACTCGGGTTACGAGAAGCATGTAATGCGCTCCCTGATCGAGCGCGTGAAGCTGGCTGGCATGGAAGACGGTTTCGGCGAGATCCTGGTTCCGACCGAGGAAGTCGTCGAGATGCGCAACGGCCAGAAGCGCAAGAGTGAGCGTAAATTCTTCCCTGGTTATGTATTGGTCCAGATGGAGATGAACGAGGGTACTTGGCACTTGGTCAAGGACACTCCTCGAGTGATGGGCTTTATTGGTGGTACTGCAGATAAGCCCGCGCCGATCACTGATAAAGAAGCTGAGGCTATCCTGCGTCGCGTTGCCGATGGTAGCGACAAGCCGAAGCCCAAGACGCTGTTCGAGCCAGGCGAAGTGGTTCGTGTCGTTGATGGTCCGTTTGCTGACTTCAACGGTAGTGTCGAAGAAGTTAACTACGAAAAGAGTCGCCTCCAGGTGGCGGTGCTCATTTTCGGTCGCTCTACTCCGGTGGAGCTCGAGTTCAGCCAGGTCGAAAAGGTCTAGGCGGACGAAGCATCCCATACCCCGCAGCCCTGTGTGCTGCGGGGTTTTGTCGTCACTGGGATAAAACGCAAGTCATCCGGGGAGCCAACAGGCGTTCGTACCCGATTTTGGAGTAGCTCATGGCTAAGAAGATTCAGGCTTACATCAAGCTGCAAGTTAAGGCCGGCCAGGCCAACCCAAGCCCACCCGTTGGTCCAGCACTGGGTCAACATGGTGTGAACATCATGGAATTCTGCAAGGCCTTCAACGCCCGTACTCAGGGTCAAGAAGCCGGCCTGCCGACTCCTGTGATCATCACTGTCTACAGCGACCGTAGCTTCACCTTCGAGACCAAGAGCACCCCTGCCTCGGTTCTGCTGAAGAAAGCTGCTGGCCTGACCAGTGGTTCGGCTCGTCCGAACACCGTTAAAGTCGGTACCGTTACCCGTGCTCAGCTGGAAGATATCGCCAAGGCAAAACAGGCTGATCTGACCGCTGCTGACCTGGACGCTGCTGTACGCACCATCGCTGGCTCTGCCCGCAGCATGGGCCTGAACGTGGAGGGTGTGTAATGGCTAAGCTGACCAAACGCCAAAAGGCAATCGCCGAGAAAATCGAAGCAGGCAAGGCCTACAACTTCGAAGAAGCGGCAACTCTGCTGGCCTCGCTGCCTGCTGCCAAGTTCGTCGAGTCCTACGACATCGCCGTTAACCTCGGTGTTGACCCGCGTAAATCCGACCAGGTCGTACGTAGCGCTACCGTGCTGCCACACGGCACTGGCAAGACCGTTCGCGTTGCTGTCTTCACCCAGGGTCCAGCTGCTGAAGCCGCTCTGGCTGCCGGCGCTGACCGCGTAGGTATGGACGATCTGGCTGCCGAAATGAAAGCCGGCGACCTGAACTATGACGTCGTCATTGCATCGCCTGATGCCATGCGCGTTGTAGGTCAGCTGGGTCAGGTTCTGGGTCCTCGTGGCCTGATGCCTAACCCGAAAGTTGGTACCGTTAGCCCAGACGTAGCCACTGCCGTGAAAAACGCCAAGGCTGGTCAGGTTCGCTACCGTACCGACAAAAACGGTATCATCCACACCTCCGTTGGCAAGGTCGGCTTTGAAGCTGGCAAGCTGAAGGAAAACGTTGAGGCCCTGATCGCTGATCTGAAGCGTATCAAGCCGGCTTCCTCGAAAGGTATCTACGTCAAGCGCGTTACCCTGAGCACCACCATGGGCCCAGGTCTGGTCATCGATCAGAGCTCGCTGAACGTGTAAGAACTTGGCGGTGCGACCAGTCGCGCCGCCAGCAAAAATTGGGGTCCCTGCCTGGCGGGGGCTATCCAAGACCGTAGGCGGCGCAAGCCTTAAAACACCAGCCCACGCAGATGGTGCTCCCGATTCGTTACCGAATCAGACACCAAAACGACATCAGGCTTCGGCCAGATGAAACGGTAAAAACCAGGAGTAAACCCGTGGCAATTAAACTCGAAGACAAGAAGGCCATCGTCGCTGAAGTCAACGAGGCTGCCAAAGTCGCTCTGTCCGCTGTCGTGGCTGATGCCCGTGGTGTGACTGTAGGCGCAATGACCGGACTCCGTAAAGAGGCCCGCGAAGCTGGCGTATACGTACGAGTCGTACGTAACACCCTGCTCAAGCGCGCTGTTGAAGGCACCGAATTCTCGATCCTCAACGACGCGTTCAAAGGCCCGACCCTGATTGCTTTCTCCAACGAACACCCGGGCGCTGCTGCTCGTCTGTTCAAAGAGTTCGCCAAGGGTCAGGACAAGTTCGAGATCAAGGCAGCTGCGTTTGACGGCAATTTCATTGCAGCGAACCAGATCGACGTGTTGGCTTCCCTGCCGACCCGCGACGAAGCTATTGCACGACTGATGAGCGTTATCCAAGGCGCCACCAGCAAGCTGGCTCGTACTCTGGCAGCCATTCGCGACCAGAAAGAAGCTACCGCTGCCTAAGGCACGCGAACTCTTTCAAAATCATACGTTTAATTTGATGGCTGCGTAGGCTGTCACCCCAATACAGGATTTAAGTCATGTCTCTGACTAACGAACAAATCATCGAAGCAATCGGCCAGAAAACCGTTCTGGAAGTTGTTGAGCTGATCAAAGCAATGGAAGAAACCTTCGGCGTTACCGCTGCTGTTGCCGCTGCTGGCCCAGCTGCTGCTGCTGCCGTTGTTGAAGAGCAGACCGAGTTCAACGTTGTTCTGGTTGAAGCCGGCGACAAGAAAGTGAACGTGATCAAAGCCGTTCGCGAACTGACCGGTCTGGGCCTGAAAGAAGCCAAAGAGAAAGTCGATGGCGCTCCTCAGGTTGTAGCTGAAGGCGTTTCGAAAGAAGCCGCTGAAGACGCTAAGAAGAAGCTGGAAGAAGCAGGCGCTAAAGTCGAGCTGAAGTAATCTCGACCTTGCGATGCCAGCCTGAGCGTTGAGCGTAAGGCTGATGGCTGGTGGCTTATGCCACCGGCCTTTTTCCGTTATTGGTGGTCGGTCAGGCCGGCCCCGATAACGAGCTGCAAGACACCCATGTGGGTGGCGCAAACCAAGGGGTTTGCACGATTTTCTGGCTGCTCCCGCCGGGAGAAGCCAAACAAGCAGGTGACCAAGCTGGGGAACGCTGATGGCTTACTCATACACTGAGAAAAAACGTATCCGCAAGGACTTTAGCAAGTTGCCGGACGTCATGGATGTGCCTTACCTCCTGGCCATCCAGCTGGATTCGTATCGCGAATTCCTGCAAGCGGGAGCATCCAAGGATCAGTTCCGCGACGTCGGCCTGCACGCGGCCTTCAAATCGGTATTCCCGATCATCAGCTACTCCGGCAATGCTGCCCTGGAGTACGTAGGCTATCGCCTGGGCGAACCCGCCTTCGATGTGAAGGAATGTGTCCTGCGTGGCGTGACCTTCGCGGTCCCACTGCGGGTCAAGGTGCGCCTGATCATCTTCGACAAGGAATCGTCGAACAAAGCGATCAAGGACATCAAAGAGCAAGAAGTCTACATGGGTGAAATCCCCCTGATGACTGAGAACGGTACCTTCGTTATCAACGGTACCGAGCGTGTGATCGTTTCCCAGCTGCACCGTTCGCCTGGTGTGTTCTTCGACCACGACCGTGGCAAGACTCACAGCTCCGGCAAGCTGCTGTACTCCGCTCGCATCATTCCTTACCGCGGTTCGTGGCTGGACTTCGAGTTCGACCCGAAGGACTGCGTGTTCGTACGTATCGACCGTCGCCGCAAGCTGCCGGCTTCGGTGCTGCTGCGCGCCCTGGGTTACAGCACTGAAGAAGTGCTGAACACCTTCTACACCACCAACGTGTTCCACATTTCCGGCGAAAAACTCAGCCTGGAACTGGTGCCACAACGTCTGCGTGGTGAAGTTGCGGTCATGGATATCCATGACGAAACCGGCAAAGTCATCGTCGAGCAGGGGCGCCGCATCACCGCGCGCCACATCAACCAGCTCGAGAAAGCCGGCGTCAAGGAACTGGACGTTCCAATGGAATACGTCCTGGGCCGTACCACTGCCAAGGCCATCGTGCACCCGGCTACCGGTGAGATCCTGGCTGAGTGCAACACCGAGCTGACCACCGATCTGCTGATCAAAGTCGCCAAGGCACAGGTTGTCCGCATCGAGACCCTGTACACCAACGACATCGACTGCGGTCCGTTCATCTCCGACACCCTGAAGATCGACACCACCAGCAACCAGCTGGAAGCCCTGGTCGAGATCTACCGCATGATGCGTCCAGGCGAGCCGCCAACCAAGGATGCTGCCGAGACCCTGTTCAACAACCTGTTCTTCAGTGCCGAGCGTTACGATCTGTCCGCTGTTGGCCGCATGAAGTTCAACCGTCGTATCGGTCGTACCGAGATCGAAGGTTCGGGCGTGCTGAGCAAGGAAGACATCGTCGAGGTTCTGAAGACCCTGGTCGATATCCGTAACGGCAAAGGCATCGTCGACGACATCGACCACCTGGGTAACCGTCGCGTACGTTGCGTTGGCGAAATGGCCGAGAACCAGTTCCGTGTTGGCCTGGTGCGTGTAGAGCGCGCGGTCAAGGAACGCCTGTCGATGGCGGAAAGCGAAGGCCTGATGCCGCAAGACCTGATCAACGCCAAGCCGGTTGCGGCGGCGGTGAAAGAGTTCTTCGGTTCCAGCCAGCTGTCCCAGTTCATGGACCAGAACAACCCGCTCTCCGAGATCACCCACAAGCGCCGCGTCTCTGCACTCGGCCCTGGCGGTCTGACCCGTGAGCGTGCCGGCTTCGAAGTCCGTGACGTACACCCGACCCACTACGGCCGTGTGTGCCCGATCGAGACCCCTGAAGGTCCGAACATCGGTCTGATCAACTCCCTGGCAGCCTATGCCCGCACCAACCAGTACGGCTTCCTGGAAAGCCCGTACCGTGTAGTGAAGGAAGGCGTTGTCAGCGACGACATCGTGTTCCTGTCGGCAATCGAAGAGGCGGATCACGTCATCGCTCAGGCTTCGGCCGCGATGAACGAGAAGAAGCAGCTGATCGATGAGCTGGTAGCTGTTCGTCACCTGAACGAATTCACCGTCAAGGCGCCGGAAGACGTCACCCTGATGGACGTTTCGCCGAAGCAGGTTGTATCCGTTGCTGCGTCGCTGATTCCATTCCTCGAGCACGACGACGCCAACCGTGCATTGATGGGTTCGAACATGCAGCGTCAGGCTGTACCAACCCTGCGTGCCGACAAGCCGCTGGTAGGTACCGGCATGGAGCGCAACGTTGCCCGTGACTCCGGTGTCTGCGTGGTTGCCCGCCGCGGTGGTGTGATCGATTCGGTCGACGCCAGCCGTATCGTTGTTCGCGTTAACGACGACGAAGTGGAAACCGGCGAAGCAGGTGTAGATATCTACAACCTGACCAAGTACACCCGTTCGAACCAGAACACCTGCATCAACCAGCGTCCGCTGGTGAGCAAGGGTGACAAGGTTCAGCGTAGCGACATCATGGCTGACGGCCCGTCCACCGACATGGGTGAGCTGGCACTGGGCCAGAACATGCGCATTGCGTTCATGGCGTGGAACGGCTTCAACTTCGAAGACTCCATCTGCCTGTCCGAGCGTGTGGTTCAGGAAGACCGCTTCACCACCATCCACATCCAGGAACTGACCTGTGTGGCGCGTGACACCAAGCTTGGCCCAGAGGAAATCACTGCAGACATCCCGAACGTGGGTGAGGCTGCACTGAACAAGCTGGACGAAGCCGGTATCGTCTATGTGGGTGCTGAAGTTGGCGCTGGCGACATCCTGGTCGGCAAGGTCACGCCAAAAGGCGAAACCCAGCTGACTCCGGAAGAAAAACTGCTGCGCGCAATCTTCGGTGAGAAGGCCAGCGACGTTAAGGACACTTCCCTGCGTGTGCCAACCGGCACCAAGGGTACCGTCATCGACGTACAGGTCTTCACCCGTGATGGCGTCGAGCGCGACAGCCGTGCCCTGGCCATCGAGAAGATGCAGCTGGACGAGATCCGCAAGGACCTCAACGAAGAGTTCCGTATCGTCGAAGGTGCAACCTTCGAGCGTCTGCGTTCTGCCCTGAACGGCCAGGTGGTCGACGGTGGTGCGGGCCTGAAGAAAGGCACCGTGGTCACTGACGAAGTGCTGGACGGTCTGGAGCACGGCCAGTGGTTCAAACTGCGCATGGCTGAAGATGCACTGAACGAGCAGCTGGAAAAAGCTCAACAGTACATCGTCGACCGTCGCCGTCTGCTGGACGACAAGTTCGAAGACAAGAAGCGCAAGCTGCAGCAGGGCGATGACCTGGCACCGGGCGTACTGAAGATCGTCAAGGTCTACCTGGCAATCCGCCGTCGCATCCAGCCGGGTGACAAGATGGCCGGTCGTCACGGTAACAAGGGTGTCGTCTCGGTAATCATGCCGGTCGAAGACATGCCGCACGATGCCAACGGTACTCCGGTCGACGTCGTACTGAACCCGCTGGGCGTACCTTCGCGTATGAACGTTGGTCAGATCCTCGAAACCCACCTGGGCCTGGCGGCCAAAGGTCTGGGCGAGAAGATCGACCGCATGCTCGAAGAGCAGCGCAAAGCCGCTGAGCTGCGCGTGTTCCTGACCGAGGTCTACAACGAGATCGGCGGTCGTCAGGAAAACCTCGACGAGTTCACCGACGCAGAGATCCTGGCCCTGGCCCACAACCTGAAGAAAGGCGTGCCGATGGCTACTCCGGTCTTCGACGGTGCCAAGGAGCGCGAGATCAAGGCCATGCTGAAGCTGGCCGACCTGCCAGAGAGCGGCCAGATGGTGCTGTTCGATGGCCGTACCGGCAACAAGTTCGAGCGTTCTGTGACCGTTGGTTACATGTACATGCTCAAGCTGAACCACTTGGTGGACGACAAGATGCACGCGCGTTCCACTGGTTCCTACAGCCTGGTTACCCAGCAGCCGCTGGGTGGTAAGGCGCAGTTCGGTGGTCAGCGTTTCGGGGAGATGGAAGTGTGGGCGCTGGAAGCATACGGCGCGGCATACACCCTGCAAGAAATGCTCACAGTGAAGTCGGACGACGTGAACGGCCGTACCAAGATGTACAAGAACATCGTGGATGGCGATCACCGTATGGAGCCGGGCATGCCCGAGTCCTTCAACGTGTTGATCAAAGAGATCCGTTCGCTCGGTATCGACATCGATCTGGAAACCGAATAACACGTGACGCGAAGGGGAGTGGGCAGGTAATGCCCACTCCCTGCTCCGCCAGGAGGAAAGGCCTTGAAAGACCTACTGAATTTGCTGAAAAACCAGGGTCAAGTCGAAGAGTTCGACGCCATCCGCATCGGTCTGGCGTCGCCTGAAATGATCCGTTCGTGGTCGTTCGGTGAAGTCAAGAAGCCGGAAACCATCAACTACCGTACGTTCAAGCCTGAGCGTGACGGCCTGTTCTGCGCCAAGATCTTTGGCCCAGTCAAGGACTACGAGTGCCTGTGCGGCAAGTACAAGCGCCTCAAGCACCGCGGCGTAATCTGCGAGAAGTGCGGCGTTGAAGTTGCCCTGGCCAAGGTTCGCCGTGAGCGCATGGCGCACATCGAACTGGCCTCGCCGGTTGCCCACATCTGGTTCCTGAAGTCGCTGCCGTCCCGTATCGGCCTGCTGATGGACATGACCCTGCGTGATATCGAGCGCGTGCTCTACTTCGAGAGCTATGTCGTTATCGACCCGGGCATGACCACCCTCGAGAAGGGCCAGCTGCTGAACGACGAGCAGTACTTCGAAGCGCTGGAAGAGTTCGGTGACGACTTCGACGCCCGCATGGGTGCCGAGGCTGTCCGTGAACTGCTGCACGCTATCGACCTGGAGCACGAGATCGGCCGCCTGCGCGAAGAGATTCCGCAGACCAACTCGGAAACCAAGATCAAGAAGCTGTCCAAGCGCCTGAAGCTGATGGAAGCTTTCCAGGGCTCGGGCAACCTGCCTGAGTGGATGGTCCTGACCGTCCTGCCAGTGCTGCCGCCGGACCTGCGTCCGTTGGTTCCGCTGGATGGCGGCCGCTTCGCGACCTCCGACCTGAACGACCTGTATCGTCGGGTGATCAACCGTAACAACCGTCTGAAGCGCCTGCTGGATCTGTCGGCGCCGGACATCATCGTGCGCAACGAAAAGCGCATGCTGCAGGAAGCGGTCGACGCCCTGCTGGACAACGGCCGTCGCGGTCGCGCCATCACTGGCTCGAACAAGCGTCCGCTGAAGTCCCTGGCCGACATGATCAAAGGTAAGCAAGGTCGCTTCCGTCAGAACTTGCTCGGTAAGCGTGTTGACTACTCCGGCCGTTCGGTAATTACCGTAGGCCCGACCCTGCGTCTGCACCAGTGCGGTCTGCCGAAGAAAATGGCCCTTGAGCTGTTCAAGCCGTTCATTTTCGGCAAGCTGGAAATGCGTGGTCTGGCGACCACCATCAAGGCTGCCAAGAAGATGGTCGAGCGCGAGCTGCCAGAGGTGTGGGACGTTCTCGCCGAAGTGATCCGCGAACACCCCGTACTGCTCAACCGTGCGCCAACCCTGCACCGTCTGGGTATCCAGGCCTTTGAACCGGTTCTGATCGAAGGTAAGGCTATCCAGCTGCACCCGCTGGTCTGCGCCGCGTACAACGCCGACTTCGACGGTGACCAGATGGCCGTTCACGTGCCGCTGACGCTGGAAGCCCAGCTCGAAGCGCGCGCGCTGATGATGTCGACCAACAACATCCTGTCGCCAGCCAACGGTGAGCCAATCATCGTTCCGTCGCAGGACGTTGTACTGGGTCTGTACTACATGACCCGTGAAGCCATCAACGCCAAGGGCGAAGGTCGCGTGTTCGCCGACCTGCAGGAAGTCGACCGCGTATTCCGCGCCGGCGAAGCTGCCCTGCACGCGAAAATCAAGGTTCGTATCAACGAAACCGTGAAAGAGCGTGATGGTTCGGTGGTCAAGAACACCCGTATCGTCGACACCACCGTCGGCCGTGCGCTGCTGTTCCAGGTTGTACCGGCAGGCCTGCCGTACGATGTGGTCAACCAGCCAATGAAGAAAAAGGCGATCTCCAAGCTGATCAACCAGTGCTACCGCGTGGTTGGTCTGAAAGAGACCGTTATCTTCGCTGACCAGTTGATGTACACCGGTTTCGCCTACTCGACCATTTCCGGTGTTTCCATCGGTGTTAACGACTTCGTTATCCCGGACGAGAAAGCCCGCATCATCGGTAACGCTACCGACGAAGTGAAGGAAATCGAGAGCCAGTACGCCTCCGGCCTGGTAACCCAGGGCGAGAAGTACAACAAGGTCATCGACTTGTGGTCGAAGGCGAACGACGAAGTGTCCAAGGCGATGATGGCCAACCTCTCGAAAGAGAAGGTCATCGACCGCGAGGGCAAGGAAGTCGAGCAAGAGTCCTTCAACTCGATGTACATGATGGCTGACTCGGGTGCGCGTGGTTCCGCAGCCCAGATCCGTCAGCTGGCCGGTATGCGTGGCCTGATGGCCAAGCCGGACGGCTCCATCATCGAGACGCCGATCACCGCGAACTTCCGTGAAGGTCTGAGCGTACTCCAGTACTTCATCTCGACTCACGGTGCTCGTAAGGGTCTGGCGGATACCGCCTTGAAGACTGCGAACTCGGGTTACCTGACTCGCCGTCTGGTAGACGTTGCCCAGGATCTGGTAGTTACCGAGATCGACTGCGGCACCGACCAGGGCCTGCTGATGACCCCGCACATCGAAGGCGGCGACGTTGTAGAGCCGCTGGGTGAGCGTGTACTGGGCCGTGTCATCGCCCGTGACGTGTTCAAGCCGGGCACCGAGGACGTCATCGTTCCGGCCGGTACCCTGGTCGACGAACAGTGGGTCGAGTTCATCGAGCTGAACAGCATCGACGAAGTGATCGTGCGTTCGCCGATCAACTGCGAAACCCGCTACGGCATCTGCGCCAAGTGCTACGGTCGTGACCTGGCTCGCGGTCACCAGGTGAACATCGGTGAAGCTGTCGGCGTTATCGCTGCACAGTCGATCGGTGAGCCGGGTACCCAGCTGACCATGCGTACGTTCCACATCGGTGGTGCTGCAAGCCGTACTTCGGCCGCCGACAGCGTCCAGGTGAAGAACGGCGGTATGGTGCGTCTGCACAACCTGAAGCAGGTTGAGCGTGCCGACGGTAACCTGGTTGCCGTATCGCGTTCGGGTGAGTTGGCCATTGCCGACGAATTCGGCCGTGAGCGTGAGCGCTACAAGCTGCCTTACGGTGCGGTGATTTCGGTCAAGGAAGGTGAGAAGGTCGAAGCTGGCGCCATCGTCGCCAAGTGGGACCCGCACACCCACCCGATCGTTACCGAGCTGAAAGGTACCGTGACCTTCGTGGGCATGGAAGAAAACATCACCATCAAGCGTCAGACCGATGAACTGACCGGCTTGACCAACATTGAAGTACTGGACGTCAAGGATCGCCCTGCCGCAGGCAAGGAAATCCGTCCGGCAATCAAGATGGTCGATGCCGCTGGCAAGGATCTGTACCTGCCAGGTACCGACGTACCTGCCCAGTACTTCCTGCCGGCCAACGCCCTCGTTGGTGTGGCTGACGGTGCCCAGATCGGTGTTGGTGACGTTATTGCGCGTATCCCGCAAGAAACGTCGAAAACCCGTGACATCACCGGTGGTCTGCCACGCGTTGCCGACCTGTTCGAAGCGCGTCGTCCGAAAGAAGCCTCGATTCTGGCTGAAGTCAGCGGCACCATCGCATTCGGTAAAGAGACCAAGGGCAAGCGTCGCCTGGTGATCACTCCGACCGACGGTAGCGATCCGTACGAAGAGCTGATTCCGAAGTGGCGCCACCTGAACGTCTTCGAAGGTGAGCAGGTAAACCGTGGTGAAGTTATTTCCGACGGCCCGAGCGATCCGCACGACATCCTGCGTCTGCTGGGTGTGAGCGCGCTGGCGAAGTACATCGTCAACGAGATCCAGGACGTTTACCGTCTGCAAGGCGTGAAGATCAACGACAAGCACATCGAGACCATCCTGCGTCAGATGCTGCGCAAGGTCGAGATCTCCGAGTCGGGCGATTCCAGCTTCATCAAGGGCGATCAGATGGAACTGACCCAGGTACTGGTAGAGAACGAGCGTCTCGCCGCCGAGGACAAGTTCATCTCCAAGTTCACCCGCGTGCTGTTGGGTATCACCAAGGCGTCGCTGTCGACCGAATCGTTCATCTCCGCGGCTTCCTTCCAGGAAACTACCCGCGTACTGACCGAAGCGGCGGTAACCGGCAAGCGTGACTACCTGCGCGGCCTGAAAGAGAACGTGGTCGTGGGTCGTCTGATCCCGGCCGGTACCGGTCTGGCCTACCACAGCGAGCGCAAGCGTCGCCGTGAAGCCGACAAACCGCTGCGTGTAAGCGCCAGTGAAGTGGAAGCAGCACTGACCGAAGCGCTGAATTCCAGCGGTAACTAAGTTCAGGGCAGGGCCCCGGCAAGCCTCGATCGGCCATCGGCGACATGAAATGTTGCCGATGATCGGGCGAGGAGGGCCGGGGCCTCGTCTTGACTGGGTGCAAGATCCTCTTTAGACTTTTGTACCCTTAAATTTGGTGAGGCTCCGTCTCGCCAATTTTTGGCTTTCTTGCAAGACAATAGAGTCGCAAGACAATCAGTGGAGCTAGTAGATGGCAACTATCAACCAGCTGGTACGTCAGCCGCGTAAGCGTTCGGTCGAGAAGTCCGACGTTCCTGCGCTGCAGAACTGCCCGCAGCGTCGTGGCGTGTGCACCCGTGTGTACACCACCACGCCGAAAAAACCTAACTCGGCACTGCGTAAAGTATGCCGTGTGCGTCTGACCAACGGTTTCGAGGTTTCCTCGTACATCGGTGGTGAAGGCCACAACCTGCAAGAGCACAGCGTCGTCCTGATCCGTGGCGGCCGTGTAAAAGACTTGCCAGGTGTTCGTTACCACACCGTTCGCGGCTCTCTGGATACTTCGGGCGTTAAAGGCCGTAACCAGGGTCGTTCGAAATACGGTACCAAGCGTCCGAAGTAATCGGCCGTTTGCAGACATCCATTTTATTGAGTCGATAAGAGTAAGGTCGGGCAGGGGTCGAAGACCCACGTCCCGGGCTAACCTGAAGACCGTTTGAGGGCTTATCATGCCAAGACGTCGTGTAGCAGCAAAACGTGAGATCCTTGACGATCCGAAGTACGGATCCCAGATCCTCGCCAAGTTCATGAACCACGTGATGGAAAGCGGCAAGAAGGCCGTAGCCGAGCGCATCGTTTACGGTGCCCTGGATACTGTCAAAGCACGCAAGAACAGCGACCCCCTGGAAATCTTCGAGAAAGCTCTCGACGCCATCGCTCCGCTGGTCGAAGTTAAGTCCCGTCGTGTCGGCGGTGCTACTTACCAGGTTCCGGTTGAAGTTCGTCCATCCCGTCGTAACGCTCTGGCAATGCGCTGGCTCGTAGACTACGCCCGCAAGCGCGGCGAGAAGTCGATGGCTCTGCGCCTGGCCGGCGAACTGCTGGATGCTGCCGAGGGCAAGGGTGCTGCAGTCAAGAAGCGTGAAGACGTTCACCGTATGGCTGAAGCCAACAAAGCGTTCTCGCACTACCGCTTCTAATTCAAGCATCAATCATTTTGCGAGGGCTTTATGGCTCGTACTACAGCAATTAACCGCTACCGTAACATCGGTATCTGTGCTCACGTTGACGCGGGCAAGACTACCACTACCGAGCGGATCCTGTTCTACACAGGTCTGAGCCACAAGATGGGCGAGGTGCATGACGGCGCCGCGACCACCGACTGGATGGTGCAGGAGCAGGAGCGCGGTATCACCATTACCTCCGCTGCCGTTACCACCTTCTGGAAAGGTTCCCGTGGTCAGTACGACAACTACCGCGTAAACGTCATCGATACCCCCGGCCACGTTGACTTCACCATTGAAGTAGAGCGTTCGCTGCGTGTACTCGACGGCGCGGTCGTTGTGTTCTGCGGTACCTCCGGCGTTGAGCCGCAGTCCGAAACCGTATGGCGTCAGGCCAACAAGTACGGCGTTCCACGTGTTGTCTACGTGAACAAGATGGACCGTGCCGGTGCAAACTTCCTGCGCGTTGTCGGCCAGATCAAGAACCGCCTGGGTCACACCCCGGTTCCGGTCCAGCTGGCTATCGGTGCAGAAGACGACTTCCAGGGTCAGGTCGACCTGATCAAGATGAAAGCCATCTACTGGAACGACGACGACAAAGGCACCACCTACCGCGAGGAAGAGATTCCTGCCGAGCTGGTGGACCTGGCCAACGAATGGCGCAGCAACATGGTCGAGGCTGCTGCCGAGGCCAACGAAGAGCTGATGAACAAGTACCTTGAAGAAGGTGACCTGTCCGTCGAAGACATCAAGGCTGGTCTGCGCGCCCGTACCCTGGCGAGCGAGATCGTTCCTGCTGTCTGCGGTTCCTCGTTCAAGAACAAGGGCGTTCCCCTGGTTCTCGACGCCGTTATCGACTTCCTGCCTGCTCCGACCGAAATCCCGGCGATCAAGGGTATCCACCCTGACCTGATCGACGTGCCGAAGGACGAAGTCAAGCCAGAGCAATACGACGAGCGTCCTGCTGACGACAACGAGCCGTTCTCGGCCCTGGCGTTCAAGATCGCCACCGACCCGTTCGTGGGTACCCTGACCTTCGTTCGCGTCTACTCGGGCTTCCTGACCTCCGGTGACTCCGTCATCAACTCGGTCAAGGGCAAGAAAGAGCGCGTTGGTCGTATGGTGCAGATGCACGCCAACCAGCGTGAAGAAATCAAGGAAGTACGTGCAGGCGACATCGCTGCTCTGATCGGCATGAAGGACGTCACCACTGGTGACACCCTGTGCAACCTCGACAAGCCGATCATCCTTGAGCGTATGGACTTCCCTGAGCCGGTAATTTCGCTCTCCGTAGAGCCGAAAACCAAGGCTGACCAGGAGAAGATGGGTATCGCACTGGGCAAGCTGGCCCAGGAAGACCCGTCGTTCCGCGTCAAGACCGACGAAGAAACCGGCCAGACCATCATCTCCGGTATGGGTGAGCTGCACCTGGACATCCTCGTTGACCGCATGAAGCGCGAGTTCAACGTCGAGTGCAACGTCGGCAAGCCGCAGGTTTCGTACCGCGAGAAGATCACCAAGTCCAACGTCGAGATCGAAGGCAAGTTCGTTCGTCAGTCGGGTGGTCGTGGTCAGTTCGGTCACTGCTGGATCCGTTTCTCGGAGCCGGACGTAGACGAGAAGGGCAACATCACCGAAGGTCTGGTGTTCACCAACGAAGTCGTTGGTGGTGTGATTCCTAAGGAATTCATCGCCCCGATCCAGAAGGGCATCGAAGAGCAGATGAAAAACGGCGTTGTTGCCGGCTATCCGCTGCTCGGCCTGAAGGCTACGGTGTTCGACGGTTCGTACCACGACGTCGACTCCAACGAAATGGCGTTCAAGATCGCCGCTTCGATGGCGACCAAGCAACTGGCCCAGAAGGGCGGTGGCGTGGTGCTTGAGCCGATCATGAAGGTCGAAGTTGTAACCCCGGAAGACTACCTGGGTGACGTGATGGGTGACCTGAGCCGTCGTCGCGGGATGATCCAGGGTAATGAAGACTCGGTGTCCGGCAAGGTAATCACTGCTGAGGTACCACTCGGAGAGATGTTCGGTTACGCAACCGACGTTCGTTCCATGTCTCAGGGTCGCGCAAGCTACTCCATGGAATTCTCCAAATACGCCGAAGCTCCGTCGAACATCGTCGAAGCACTCGTTAAAAAACAAGGCTAATCCCCTTTAGGCAAGAGGTTCACTGTCGTGGCTAAAGAAAAATTTGATCGTTCCCTTCCCCACGTTAACGTCGGCACTATCGGCCACGTTGACCACGGTAAGACCACTCTGACCGCAGCTCTGACTCGCGTCTGCTCCGAAGTTTTCGGTTCGGCAGTCGTTGAGTTCGACAAGATCGACTCGGCTCCGGAAGAAAAAGCGCGCGGTATCACCATCAACACCGCTCACGTCGAGTACAACTCGAACATTCGTCACTACGCTCACGTTGACTGCCCAGGTCACGCTGACTACGTGAAGAACATGATCACCGGTGCTGCCCAGAT
>NZ_JBIBGE010000063.1:0-16297 GCF_042956345.1 Pseudomonas sp. NPDC008258 | reverse complement strand
CGCTGCAGGCCCCATCCATGGGGCCTCAGCGCTTGACGGGCATCCATGCCCGTCACCTCCCTCCGCAATCCCTCCGCTCGGCCTCCTGAAGTCGCAATCGGCGGCGCCTGGACTATCGCGCGCTTAGAAGCAAAAGCAAAAGCAACGGCAACGGCAACGGCAACGGCAACGGCAACGGATGAAGTCTGATCAACGATCCTTGAACTGCGCCTCGCGCTTGGCGATGAACGCGGCCATGCCTTCTTTCTGGTCTTCGGTGGAGAAGGCCGCATGGAACACCCGACGCTCGAACCGTACGCCCTCGCTAAGGGTAACCTCGAACGCTCGGTTGACGCTTTCCTTGACCATCATGCTCACCGGAACCGACTTGCTGGCGATGGTCGCCGCCACCTTCAGCGCTTCTTCCACCAGTTCCGCCTGCGGCACGATACGCGCCACCAGGCCAGCACGCTCTGCCTCTTCGGCGCCCATCAGGCGGCCGGTCAGGCACAGTTCCATGGCCTTGGCCTTGCCCACCGCACGGGTCAGGCGCTGGGTGCCGCCCATGCCCGGCAGCACGCCGAGGTTGATTTCCGGCTGGCCGAATTTGGCGTTGTCGGCAGCCAGGATGAAGTCGCACATCATCGCCAACTCGCACCCGCCGCCCAAGGCAAAGCCGGACACCGCCGCAATGATCGGCTTGCGCCGATTGGCGATACGGTCAGCATCGCTGAACAGGTCATCGACGTAGATCTGCGGGTATTGCAGGTCGGCCATTTCCTTGATGTCGGCGCCAGCGGCAAAGGCCTTGGCCGAACCCGTCAACACCACGCAGCCGATGTTCGGGTCGCGTTCAAGCTGGTCCAGGGCCTGGTTGATCTCGCCGACAATCTGCGCATTCAGCGCATTCAGCGCCTGCGGGCGGTTGAGGGTAATCAGGCCGACCTTGCCGTGGATGTCCAACAGGATGGTTTCGAATGCCATGCAGTCTGCTCCTTCAAAGATTGCGCGCAATGACCATGCGCTGAATGTCGCTGGTGCCTTCGTAGATCTGGCAAACCCGAACGTCGCGGTAGATCCGCTCCAGCGGGAAGTCACTCAGATAGCCATAACCGCCCAGGGTCTGCAAGGCATCCGAACAGACCTTTTCGGCCATTTCCGAGGCAAACAGCTTGGCCATCGACGCTTCCACCAGCGCCGGGCGCCCGGCATCACGCAGCGCGGCCGCATGCAACACCATCTGCCGGGCCACGGCAATTTTCGTTGCCATGTCGGCCAGGCGGAAGGCCACGGCCTGGTGCTCGATCAGCGCCTTGCCAAAGCTTTGCCGCTCGTTGGCGTAGTCCCGCGCCACTTCGAACGCTGCGCGCGCCATGCCAACGGCCTGCGAGGCAATACCGATGCGGCCACCTTCAAGGTTGGCCAAGGCAATCTTGTAGCCCTCGCCTTCGGCGCCCAGGCGGTTGGCCACCGGTACGCGCACATTGTCGAACACGATCTGGCAGGTGTCGGAGGCATGCTGGCCGAGTTTGTCCTCGACCCGCGCCACCTGGTAGCCCGGCGAATCGGTCGGCACGATGAACGCGCTGATGCCACGTTTGCCGGCCTCTGGATCAGTCACGGCAAACACGATCACCACCCCGGCGTTCTGCCCCGAGGTAATGAACTGCTTGCTGCCATTGAGCACGTAGTGGTCGCCATCGAGCCTTGCACGGGTTTTCAGGCTGCTGGCATCGGAGCCCGCCTGCGGTTCGGTCAAGGCGAAGGCACCGAGCATCGCACCCGTCGCCAGCGGGGTGAGAAACTGCTCTTTTTGCTGCTCGCTGCCGAAACGCAGGATAGGCACGCAGCCCACCGAGTTGTGCACGCTCATGATGGTTGAACAGGCACCATCACCGGCGGCGATTTCTTCCAGGGCCATGGCGTAGGCCACGTAGCCCGTGTCGCTACCGCCCCACTGCTCCGGCACCAGCATGCCGAACAGACCGAGCTCGGCCATCTCGGCGATGGCTTCTTGCGGGAAGCGGTGCGCCTTGTCCCATTCTTCGGCAAACGGCTTCAGGCGCTCCTGGGCGAAGGCACGTACCGCATCGGCGATCTGTTGTTGCTCGTCAGTTACCAGCATGGTTCACCTCAGTACAGGCATTCGACAGCCATGGCCGTGGCTTCGCCACCGCCGATGCAGATGGCCGCCACACCCCGACGCAGGTTGTTCTGGCGCAGGGCTGACAGCAGGGTCACCAGGATGCGTGCGCCAGAGGCGCCAATCGGGTGGCCGAGGGCACAGGCACCGCCGTGGATATTGACCTTGTCGTGGGGCAGGTCGAGGTGCTTCATGGCCGCCAGGGTGACCACGGCAAACGCCTCGTTGATCTCGAACAGGTCGACCTCAGGCAGGTTCCAACCGGTGCGTTTCATCAGTTTGTCGATAGCACCGATCGGTGCGGTAGGGAACAACGCAGGCGTATCGGCAAACGCGGCGTGCCCATGAATCACTGCCAGCGGCTTGAGGCCACGCTTGTCGGCTTCGGAGCGACGCATCAGCACCAGCGCCGCAGCACCGTCGGAAATGGAACTGGAGTTGGCCGCCGTCACCGTACCCCCTTCGCGGAAGGCCGGCTTGAGCTGCGGGATCTTGTCCAGACGCGCCTTGGGTGGCTGCTCGTCATCCTTGACCAGGCGTTTTTCCTTACCCTCGGTGACCTCTACCGGCACGATCTCGGCAGCAAAGCGGCCGCTCTTGATCGCGTCCTGGGCGCGGGTCAGCGAGGTGATGGCGAACTGGTCCTGGGCTTCACGGCTGAAGGCATTGGCCTGGGCGCAGTCTTCGGCAAAGGTGCCCATCAGGCGACCCTTGTCGTAAGCATCTTCCAGGCCGTCCATGAACATGTGGTCGATGATCTTGCCGTGGCCCATGCGGTAACCGCCGCGGGCCTTGTCCAGCAGGTAGGGGGCGTTGGTCATGCTTTCCATGCCCCCCGCCACCACCACGTCTGCGGTGCCGGCCAGCAGCAGGTCATGGGCCATGATCGCCGCCTGCATGCCCGAGCCGCACATCTTGTTCAGGGTGGTACAGGTGGTGTGCTTGTCCAGCCCGGCACCCAGTGCTGCCTGGCGTGCCGGCGCCTGGCCCTGGCCGGCCGGCAGCACGCAGCCGAACAGCACCTGCTCGACACTGGCGGCTTCAATGCCGGCACGCTCGACGGCGCCACGAATGGCCGCGCTGCCCAGTTGCGGCGCGGTCAGGCTCTTGAGGTCGCCCTGCAGGCCGCCCATGGGCGTGCGCACGGCGCTGACGATAACGATCGGGTCGTTGGCGAGGGTCATGTTCAATCTCCTTACTTGGCAGCCATGCGCAGCGCGCCGTCAAGGCGGATCACTTCGCCGTTGAGCATGCTGTTCTCGATAATGTGACGGGCCAGCGCGGCGTACTCCTGCGGGCGACCCAGGCGCGGCGGGAACGGCACACCAGCAGCCAGCGACGCACGCACTTCTTCGGTCATGCCGGCCATCATCGGTGTTTCGAAGATGCCGGGGGCAATGGTCATCACACGGATGCCAAAGCGTGCCAGTTCGCGGGCGGCGGGCAAGGTCAGGCTGGCGATGGCGCCTTTGGAGGCAGCGTAGGCAGCCTGGCCGATCTGGCCGTCGTAGGCGGCGATGGATGCGGTGTTGATGATCACACCGCGCTCGCCCCCTTCATCGGCTGCCCCTTCGGCCATGGCCGCCGCCGCCAGGCGCAGCAGGTTGAAGCTGCCGACCAGGTTGACATTGATGACCTTCGCGAAGCTTGCCAGCCCATGCGGGCCTTGCTTGCCCAGTACCTTCTCTGCACCGACGATGCCCGCGCAATTGACCAGCCCGTGCAGGCTGCCAAACGCGCTGACGGCCGCATCGACCGCCGCCTGGGCGGCCTGCTCGTCGCTGATGTCGGCCACTGCAAAGCGGGCACTGTCACCCAACTCGCGGGCCTTGGCCTCGACGGCCTGGGCATTGAGGTCGACCAGCATGACCTTGGCACCGGCCTGGACCAGCATCTGCGCAGTGGCGGCCCCCAGCCCCGAGGCGGCGCCGCTGACGATGAAGTGTTTGTTGGCTATCTGCATGATCGGTTTCCTTTCAGGCGCTGGCAGGGGTGGCCTGTTGCGCGTTTTGTTTGGCGACTTCCTGGTTGCGCAGGATGAAGCGTTGCAGCTTGCCGCTCGGGGTCTTGGGCAGCTCGCTGACGAATTCGATTTCGCGGGGGTAGGCGTGTGCGTACAGGCGCTGACGCACGTGCTGACGCAAGGTTTCTTCAAGCTCGGCGCTACCGGCGATGCCCTTGGCCAATACCACGAAGGCCTTGATCAGTTCGGTGCGTTCCGGGTCGGGCTTGCCGATCACCGCGGCCTCGATCACCGCGGGGTGCTCGATCAACGCACTTTCCACATCGAACGGGCCGACCCTGTAGCCGGAGGTGGTGATCACATCGTCGCTGCGGCCGACGAAGCTGATGCTGCCGTCCTGGTTCAGCTCGACGGTGTCGCCGCTGAGGTAGTACTTGCCGACGAACGATTTGGTCGGCAGCCCGTGGTAACCACCGAACCAGCACAACGGCGACTGCTCGCGGTCAACCGCAAGGATGCCCGGCTGGCCGGCCGGCAGCTCGTTGCCCTGCTCGTCCAGCACGACAATTCGATGGCCGGGGATGGCAAAACCGGCAGAGCCCAAATGCACCGGGTGCGTCAGGCCATGGTGATTGCACAGCACCATGCCCAGTTCGGTTTGCCCGTAGTGATCATGGATGGTCACGCCCAGTTCGTCGGCGAACCAGCGGATCACTTCAGGGTTAAGCGGCTCGCCAGCACTGCTGACCACCCGCAGGCGGCCCCTTATCGGCGCCGAAAAGCCATCGCCGGCAGCAATCAGCAGGCGAAATGCAGTAGGCGAGCCGGCCAGGTTGGTGATGCCCAGCCTGTCGATCACCTGCGCGCAACTGTCGACGCTGAACGGGCCATCGTAAAAGGTGGTGGCGTGGCCCAGCGACAAGGGGCCAGTCACGGCGTAATACAGGCCATAGGCCCAGCCCGGGTCGGCCAGGTTCCAGAAATTGTCTTCGGGCCGCAGGTCGATGGCATCGCGCATGTACCCCTGGAAGGCAACGATGGCGCGCAGCGGTACGGCCAGCGGTTTGGCAGGCCCCGTGGTACCGGAGGTGAACATCAGCAGGAACGGGTCGTCTGCCGAACGCATGACCGGTTCGCAGCTGCTTGCGGCAGCCTCCAGGCATTGGCGGAAATCCAGTTCGCCGCTGCGGGCGTTGACCGTGATGATGGTCGGGCAAGCGTGCACATCGTCCAGCTTGTTGCGGTTGACGCTGTCGGTGACAACAACGCGGGCGTGGGATTGTTCAAGCCGGTGCTCGATAGCCTTGGGGCCAAAGGCGGTGAACAAGGGCTGGTACACCGCCCCTAGGCGCCAGGTGGCAAGGATGGTCACCAACAATTCCGGGGTGCGCGGCATCAGCCCCGCCACCCGGTCCCCGGCACCCACGCCTTGCGCCTTGAGCACGTTGGCGAAGCGCGCGGCCAGCAATTGCAACTGATCAAAGCTGTAACGCGCGCTGTTCCCGTCGCGATCCACGTAAAGCAGGGCCAACTTGTCACTGCCGGCATGGCGGTCACAGCACTCGACACAGGCATTGAGGGCTTCGAGGTTGCCATGCAGCGCCGCAGCAGCAGCCTTGCCATGATCGAACACACGAACGGCCTCGGCGTAATCACGCATCGTCAGACTCCCGGTTTATTGTTTTTGGAGTTAACCCTCGGTCCGATGATGTTCGCGCCGCCTGAGCGCGGCGACAATGGCCAAAGCTGTCAATCTGGATGACCGGTTTGGCCGCTGCACGGTGTCGGCATTACTCCGCTACCGCCTCGCTGGCCAGGGCTTCCTGGGTCAATTGCAACGCCAGGGCGTGCAGTTCGCCATCGCGTTCCACGAGTAACGTCTTCCAGCGCTGTTCATAGTCAGCACTTGTCAACGCATCTTTCTGCTCGTCCAGCCTGGTGCCCCGGTCGGCGAAGTCTTCCTCGATGGCCGCAAATGCTTGCGAATGCTCTGCGTGCAGGTGGTTCAACCAGAATTCACGCTGGCTGATACTCTCGGCCAAGGCCTGGGTACCCTCGGCAGTGCGCACGCTTTGCAGGGCCTGCTGAACTTGCACGTCAGTGACGCCTGCAACACCCTCAAACTGCATGTGACGCGGTTGCAACGGCAGGTCCAGCTCGGTTGCCAGGTGCACCCGGTAGTACAGGTCGATCTCGATATCATCGATTCGGGCGCGGGCCCTCGCATAGTGCTCGGCATCGGCAGGCGGCAACTGGGCCAGACGCTGGGCAATATCGCTGCGGGCATAGCGGGCCACCTCATCAAGACGGAACAGCTGGCGACCCAGCCTCAACAGCTCGGCAGCGCGTTCATTCCCAGCTGCGCCGCGCAACGCCTGGCTGGTCAGCATCAGCACCTGAAGGTCGCTGAAGCGACCGGCAACGCTGTCTACACAGGTAACCGCCATCGAGGCGCGCTCGAGGACTTGCAAGCTCAATGCACTGTCGTTGCCGATTGCATTCAAGAGATTCCAGACCTGGCCGTTGAGGTAGTCAGGGGCGATACGATAATCCCGGGTGCGCTCAAGGTCGCGAAGCAAGCGGAACAAACCGGCACTGTCGGGCAGTCCCGCCAGCCTGTCCCAGAGTTGCCCATTCGCTTCGCGTGAAGCGTCATCGACGGGCTGGAGCCAGCGCTCGCGGCTTCGCCCGTCCGCATCCACAGCCAGTGGCTCGAACACCGGCGGCACCGCTTCTGCGTGCTCGTGCACACGTTCTGCAAACAGCCGCTCTCGGTCGCCTACCGAAATCGGGTTATCTTCCACCCTGAACGACCGGCGAAAAGCCGTAGGCATGCGCATGACGTGCTCGGGTACCTGGGCAATCTGGTTCTGGCGGATGTCAGCGCTGTCGAGAAAGCCACAGTTTTCCAAGCCCTCTGGCCATGCCAGCAAGCTACACCGGCGTAAACTGATAGACCTGAGTTGTGATAGCTGGTTGAACCGCAAGGCAATCGAGCCCAACGGGTTGAAGCTTAAGTCAAGGTGACGCAAATCAGTCAGCCGCGCCAACGCCTGAGTGCCGTCCAGGTCCATGCGAATGCGGTTATGGGCCAGCCGCAGTTCGGCCAGGTGGTCAAACCGGCTGATGCCGGCGGGGATACGCAACAACACGTTATCGTTGAGGCTCAGGCGTCGCAACGTACTGAACCCGTTCAGGAATGCCGACGGCACAGCGCTCAGTTGCAAGCCGCCAAGGTTCAGGTCGGTCACATTGCCAAAGTCGGCCTGCACCGGCAACGCAGGCAACGCGCGCAGCCGCAGGCCACTGAGGTCCAGGCGTACGCCGTCGCCAGCAACGTCCGCGCCTTGGGCTGTCTCACCTTGCAAGCGCCAGGCTCGCCGAATCAGGCCCGCTACATGCTGGCGTACTGCGCGCCTGTTGTCGCTCAGTTCGGCGCTCGCCCAGCGGTTGAGCACCAGGTCGAGCTCGCGATACTCGGTTTCCAGGCGCAGCATGTTCTCGTATGGCGAGCCGGGTAATAGCAGCAACTGATGCAGGAAGGTGCCGACCTGCGCTTCATTGAAACCCCAGTACAGTTCACGGATACGGTTGCGCAGGGTCCGCTCAGCCCAGTGCCGGCCCTGCCCACGACCGCTGAGCGGGTAGCCGGTACGCCCACCCGACAAGCGCTGCGGTGGCGTGAACCGAGGCTCTGCAGAGCGCCAGCCCAGCAGGTTGCGCAACTCGGCTTGTGTGGCTGGTAGGCGCTGGACAAGCCGGGCCCGTAGCGCCCTCGCAGGGTTATCGCCTGCTATTTCGAGGCGCGCCAGGTCCGCTGGGGCCAGGCATGCCACGATGGCCTCGAACACGCCAGCTGGGGCTGCGATTTCAGCCTCACGCTCGAAACCGCGGTGATCGTACAGACGAAACTCACCGTCCTTGTGTACCAGTACCGTGGTGGCCTGCTCGGCAGCCTGAGGGTCGATCACCGCCAGCCTGGGGCCATACTCAGTGCCTTGGCGCAGTTCCAGGTTGAGCCCGCGCGGCCAATGAGGCAAGCGCGGCAGCATGGCCAGCACCAGTTCACCGGTCTGGTCGCTGTAGCCGCTGCCCAGGTAAAGCCCTTCAAGGGCGTGGCTCAGGCGCACTTGCTGCAGCAAGGCACGCGCGTGGGTGGCCAAGTTCATGGGCAGGCGCTGTTCCAGCACGGCCAGGTCACGTTGCGCTTCGCTCACATCCTCTACCAGCGCTGCTGCATAGGCTGAAGGCAAACTCGGGAAGTCGCGCCGTACAAGATCGCGCAAGGCATCAGGCGCGAGCTCTGACCGGCTGAGGTGCGCCAACAGCTGCTCGCGTAGCGAGGCCTGAAGCGCCAGCACACGCTCACGCAGGGCTTGCGCATCCAGGCCCGACAGGGCGGGTTGAGCCAGGCACCACTGCTGAATTTCCAGGTCATCGCTGGCCGGAAGCTCGCGCTGCATCGCCTCGAAAAACGCCTCGATACGCGCATCGGCCTCAAAACGCCGCAGGGTTTCGCGCAGGTTGACAGGCAGCTGTCGCCCCGCCACCAACAGCCCACGCAGCGCCTCGGTGTCGATACCCGCCACGCACAACACCGCACGCGCCCGCTGCGTGCTCAGCGGCAATTGTTGCGGCCAGAGCATGCCAAGCATGCGCGCAGTGTCGTCAATTTCCAGAGGCCGCTCGTGTCGCAAGCGCCAGCCTCTGTCACCATTGAACTCGACCTCCGGCCCGAACGCATCGTCACGCTGTGGATGGCGCAAGCGCCAGGCGCCATCCGGCTCAGGCCGATGCACGAGGCAGTAGCGTTCGCCAACCCGCATGCACCTGTGCTCCCCCTCGCCAAACAGCCCAAGCGCATCCTGGCGCAAGCTGGCCGGCGTGACCTGATAAGCCTTCAGGTCGCGATGCCACAAGCGGTGCTCCCCGCCCTCCAGGGCAACCGGCTCAAGGCCATCGACAAAGGTGCTGCGCTGGAAACCACGCGCAACCAGCGTGGCGCCGGTCGCGACCGCCGCTACAACCGCCAGTGTCTCGGCGACCCCGAGCATGTGCTCCAGCGCTTCGTACTGGTGCCCATGGTACCAGTCAACCGCCCCTTCATAGACTTCCGACAGGGTTTGCACCAGCAGTTGCCCCAGCAGCATGGCACCAACAACCGGAACGAACAGGCCAGCAAGGTTGAGCAAACCCAGCCCGGCATCTTCCCATGCCCGCAGGCGGTCCTTGGTGGCTTGCAGATCGACGTCGGCAGTGGGCACCAAGAGGGTGCGCGCGTCATCCTTGGCCCTTTTCACCTGCTGCATGACCAACCGCTCGAAGACTTCACCGTGGCCGGTTGCAGCGTCCAGTTGAAGGTCTGGCAGATCATCCTGCAGGCGCTTTTCAAGCGTTGCCAGAAACCCGGGCCGCGCCTGCAGCGCCACCAACTGGCTGAAGTAGCGACGGTAAGCCTGCTGCTGCAATGCTTGAGCCATCGCCTGATTGAGCGATGCCCAGGAGTCGAAATAGCGCAGTGCGCGTTTCGGGTCGCTGGGCAGGTACAGCACGACCCCACCTTCTTCGCCGCCCTCCCCGCGCAACTGGAAGGCCAGTGCATCACTGATCGGGCAACCAAGCATGGTCAGTAAGCCTGGGTAGGCACGCAGCACTTGCTCCGAGCTGGCCTGGACCACCGAGCGCAACGCTGCCTCCACTTCGCTGCCCAGTTCCCCCTTGAGCGCCGCCACATCGATTGCCAGTAGCAACCCGGCACGCTTGTCTTCTGCCAGCAAGGTGAGGGTGGCGGGGGTGAATACCTGTTCCAGCAGCGCTTGATAACGTGCACCGGCATCCCATTGGCGGCAGTCCTCGGCAAGCTGCTCAGGGTCGTCCAACAACACGCGGTCGGTATCGTTGGCGACCAACCCCGAACCACTCAGGATTTCAGCGTCGTCATGAAAGTTCTGCATCAAGCGCAACAAGGCGGGTTGGCGATCGTAAACCGGCCCGTAGATCGGCCAGTGCAAGCCCGGTAACCGGGAAAAATCCCGACGCACTTGCAGCCACTGCAACCCGCTCAGTTTCAAACCTGCTGGCAGGCGGTCGGCCAGCAGGGTGGCAAATTGCTCTTCAGCGAAGCGGGGCAACGGGATCAGTGCCGAGGTTGCCGCACGCAGCGACGCCTGGTTGGTCTGGTGGCGCTTGAAACTGTCACGCAGGCGGTTGATTTGCGCCGGGGTAGCCCTTTGCAGCCAGGCTGGCAGAATGGCGCCGATAAAGGTGTCGGTGGCGGTATCTAGCTTGCTGCCAGATGTCTCTGGAGCATTTGTATTGTGCACAAGCATGGCAGTACCTGGGGTCAATGGAATACCCAAGCCTGCGCGACCGCCACTGCCCGCAGCAGCAGGAAATCAGCCACCCTCAGCGCCAGCCTGCCCCTCCCGCGCCTGGGCGAGCTGCCGGTAGTGCCCCGGGTTACAACCGAACCATTTGCGAAACGCCTTATAGAACGAACTGCCATCGGCAAAACCCAGGCGGGCGGTGATGTCCTGCATGCTCAGACGCTCCTCGGCCAACCAGGCAATCGCCAGCTCACGCCGCACACTGTCCTTCAGGCCCTGGTAGGTCTGACCTTCCTCTGCCAGGCGGCGACGCAGGGTCGATGCCGACAGGCAAAGTTGCCGCGCCAGGCTGTCGGCGTCCGGCCAGCGGGTTGGCTCAAGGGCCAGCAAGTTGCGGCGGATGCGCTGCCCCAGGCTGTCCGGGTCGCGGTACCTGACCAGGATATTGCCGGGCGCTTCGGCAATAAAACGTTGCAAGTCCAGGGCCGTGCGCCGCAACGGCACGTCCAGGCCATCGGCGGCGATGATCATGCGCGTGCGCGGGCGCTGGAACTGCAAGTTCTCGGAAAACATCACCCGGTAGTCGTCACAGAACGGCGGTTCGGCGCAGCGCAGGTCAATGGCCAGGATGGGGATGCGTCGGCCGGCCAGCCAGCAGGCCACACCATGCACGATCATCCAGAAGGTGAAATAAGTGAAGGCCCTGCGCGGTGCATCTTGCGGCTCGTTGATGACGATTTCTGCCAGGCCCGGCTGGCGTACCAGGCTGGGCTGCAGGTCTTCGAGCATCAGGCTGAGGAATTCCAGCGCCGTCTCCAGGCCCAGGCCCAGGGTCGGCTGAGCCATGGCCGCGCGGCACAGGAAGGCCAGGCTGCCCGTGCGCAGCCCGCGCGGGTCCATGGCGAAGAACTCGTCATTGCAACGGCGCGCCAGCAGGCGCCACAACCGTGCATAGGCTTCGGCAGTGACACGTGCCTGGGGGTGTTCGAGCTCGCTGGCCTCTATGCCGGCCCGCCCGAGCAGCACGGTATCAGCCCTGCCACCCGGGCAAGTCTGCAGCAGCGCTTCACGCACCAGCTGCATGGAAATGGTGTCTTTCTCGCTCATCGGCCACCCGGGTCGCGTTGTGCCGGCCATCTTAGGCCGCCATAAGGAAAATGCCAGCCAAACCTCATGTGCTGGCGGCCAGGCCCAGGAATGCCTGGATCAGTCGCAGTTCACGGCGCCGTTCCAGGCAGCCGATCATGTGCTGGTTGATCAACCCTGCCCCGGCCAATGGCCGCGCCACTACCCTGGGGTCGTTGGCTACTTCCGTCGATGAAACGACGCCAATCCCGAGTTCAGACGCCACCGCCTCGGTCACGGCCTCCCGGCTGTCCAGCTCCAGCAGCACACGCGGCTGCACCGCAGCCAGGCCACAAGCCCGGTCGAAGGTACGCCGGGTCGTGGAACTGGGCTCACGCAATACCATGATCTGCTGATGCAACTGCGCCAGTGGCAGGTCTGCTTCCTGCTGCGCCCAAACATGCCCGGCCGGCAACAAGGCGCACAGCCGCGATTCGCAGAGTTTTTGCAAATGCAGGCCCTTGCGCGGCTCGATCTCGGTCAGCACGGCCACGTCGGCATGTTCGCCCAACAGCGCTGCCAGGGTTTCCTGAGCATTGCCCAGGCGCAGGTTGACGGTGATGCCGGGGTAGCGTTCGCGCAGCATGGCCAGCATGGGCATCACCCGGTGCGGGCCATCGGCAGCCACCTCCAGGCGCCCGGTCAGCAGTTGGCGGTTGGCCTCCAGCATGGCCTGGGCCTCTTCGGCCAAACCGAACATGGCGCGCGTGATGGCCGCCAGGCGGGTGCCCTCTTCGGTCAGTTCGACCCGCCGTGCGGTACGCCGCAGCAAGGTGATCTGGTAGTGCTCTTCCAACGCTTTCACGTGCCCGGTCACCGCCGGCTGGCTGATGAACAACCGCTCGGCGGCACGGGTAAAGCTGCCCTCGCGGGCCACGGCATCGAAGGCACGTAGCTGAAACAGGTTCATATGTATCGGCCTGACTTATAGCTCGGATAACAACAAACAATTTGATTGATAGCAGCGCGAATTGCAACCTAGGCACCGTAGTTTCACGCCACCGCTTGTGAGGAAAAACGGAATGAGCAACGCCCCTATCCTGCTGACTCCCGGTCCCCTGACCACTTCAATCCGCACCCGCCAAGCCATGCTGGTGGACTGGGGTTCCTGGGACCGCGATTTCAACCAACTGACTGCCAGCGTGTGCGAACAGCTGCTGGCGATCATCGACGGCAGCGCCAGCCACCACTGCGTGCCCCTGCAAGGCAGCGGCACCTTCGCCGTGGAAGCCGCCATCGGCACCCTGGTACCACGCGACGGCAAGGTGCTGGTGCTGATCAACGGCGCTTATGGCCAACGCCTGGCGAAGATCTGCAAAGTGCTGGGCCGCACCTACAGCACCTTCGAAACCGCCGAAGACCAGCCGACCACTGCAGCCGATGTCGACCGCCTGCTGGCCGCCGACCCGGCCATTACCCACGTTGCACTGATCCACTGCGAAACCAGCACCGGCATCCTCAACCCGCTGCCCGAGATCGCCCAGGTGATCAAGGCCCACGGCAAGCGCCTGATCATCGATGCCATGAGCTCGTTCGGCGCATTGCCGATCGATGCCCGCGAAATCCCCTTTGAAGCGCTGATCGCCGCCTCTGGCAAATGCCTGGAAGGCGTGCCGGGCATGGGCTTTGTGTTCGCTGAAAAAACCGCGCTGGCTGCCGCCGAAGGTAATGCCCACTCGCTGGCCATGGACCTGCACGACCAGCACACGTACATGGCCAAGACCGGCCAGTGGCGCTTCACCCCGCCCACCCACGTGGTCGCGGCACTGCATGAAGCCCTGCAGCAATACAACGAGGAAGGTGGCCTGCCAGCCCGCCACCAGCGCTACGCCGACAACTGCAAGACCTTGCTCGACGGCATGGCCGCCATTGGCCTGCGCAGCTTCCTGCCGGCCGAAATCCAGGCGCCGATCATCGTCACTTTCCACGCCCCGAACGACGCCCGCTACCAGTTCAAGGACTTCTACGAGCGGGTCAAGGCCAAGGGCTTCATCCTCTATCCGGGCAAGCTGACCCAGGTCGAAACCTTCCGCGTGGGTTGCATCGGCGTGGTCGGCGCAGACGGCATGCAGGCCGCCGTGAATGCCGTGGCCGACGTGCTGCGGGAAATGGAAGTACTGGACATCTGACCCTTTGCCCACCCGAATTCAGGAATTTGCGCACATGAACTACAGCAACCCTACCCAGCTGCAAGCCGCCATCCTCGACTGGGCCGGCACCGTGGTCGACTTCGGCTCGTTCGCCCCGACCCAGATCTTTGTCGAAGCCTTTGCCGAATTCGACGTGCAGGTGTCCATCGAAGAAGCCCGAGGCCCGATGGGCATGGGCAAGTGGGACCACATCCGCACCCTGTGCGACGTGCCGGACATTGCCGAGCGTTACCGCAAGGTGTTCGGCCGCACGCCGACCGACGATGATGTCACTGCCATCTACAACCGCTTCATGCCGCTGCAGATCGAGAAGATTGCCGTGCACTCGGCGCTGATTCCCGGCGCCCTGGACACCCTGACCGGGCTGCGCCAGGATGGCCTGAAGATCGGCTCGTGCTCGGGCTACCCGAAGGTGGTGATGGACAAGGTGGTAGAGCTGGCCGCGCAAAACGGCTACGTGGCCGACCATGTGGTGGCCACCGACGAAACCCCGAACGGCCGCCCATGGCCGGCCCAGGCGCTGGCCAACGTGATTGCCTTGGGCATCGACGATGTGGCGGCCTGCGTGAAAGTCGACGACACCGTGCCGGGTATTCTCGAAGGCCGCCGTGCCGGCATGTGGACCGTGGCGCTGGTGTGCTCGGGCAATGCCCTGGGCCTGACCTGGGAAGGCTACCGCGCACTGAGTGCCGAGAAGCTGGAAAGCGAGCGCAAGCGCATCCACACGCTGTTTGCCGGCTCGCGCCCGCACTACCTGATCGACACCATCAACGACCTGCCGGAAGTGATCGCCGACATCAATCGCCGCCTGGCCAAGGGCGAGATGCCGCAGTCCTCCTGAACTGGCCATTGGGGCCGCTTTGCGGCCCCTTGCCCTGGGTTGCCTTTAAGCCCGGATCTGTACATTGAGTTGCCGCTGCAATTCCCGAAACATGGGCCATCCCTGTCCTGAGATGCCCTGCCCCGATGAGCACCCACACCCGTACCCGCCGCCTCACCGTCCCGCAACTGGTCGCCATGAAAGGCCGGCAAAAGATCGTTTCGCTGACGGCCTACTCCAGCACCATCGCCCAACTGATCGACCCTCTGGTCGACTTCATCCTGGTCGGCGACTCCACCGCCATGGTCGGTTACGGCCGCCGCTCCACCCTGAGCATGCGCCTGGAAGAAACCATCGCCCATACCCGCGCCGTGGTCGACAGCACCCGCCTGGCCTGCGTGATTGCCGACATGCCGTTCGGCAGCTACCAGGAATCCCACGAACAGGCCTTGCGCAATTGTGCCCAGGTGCTGGCCAGCACCGGCTGCGATGCGCTGAAACTGGAGGCCAACCTGGCACTGGCAAGTACCGTCGAATTCCTGGTCGCTCGTGGCATTCCGGTGATGGTGCACATCGGCCTGATGCCGCAGTTCGTCAATGCCATGGGTGGCTACAAGGCTCAGGGGTTATGCCCCGACAGCGCGGCAACGCTGCGGGCCGACGCACAGGCCAACCTGCAAGCCGGCGCTTTCAGCCTGTTGCTGGAGGGTGTGGCCGAGCCGGTCGCCCGTGCCATCACCGAGGCCAGCGCCAAACCTACCATCGGCATTGGCGCCTCCCCCGCCTGCGATGGCCAGGTACTGGTTACCGAAGACCTGTTAGGGCTGGGGGGCGCTCATGTGCCGCGCTTCGTCAAGCAGTACGCCGACGCCGGCCAGGTGATTCGCGATGCCTGCGCCAAAGGCCGCACTGGCTGAATATTTGCTTTTTGTCCGCCGCCTTCATCAGCCCGCCTTGAGGCACGTTGGCCGCCGACGACAGCACGGCCAGGCGCACGGGGTACTCGCACAGCAGTTGATGAACGTGCGGCAGGTCGAAACACCCGTCTTCGCCCAATGGCACTTCGATGATGCCCATGCCGGCGGCCTTTAGCTGCCTCAGCACTGCCCAATTGCACGGCGACTCCACCAGCGCCACCTGGCCCTCGAGGTCGAGGGCGCGCAAAGCCAGCTCGAGAACACTGCGCAACTCCGGCTCACCGAACGGTTGGTACAACGGCGCCTGGGAACGCGGGTACTGGCGCGCCAGTTCACGCTCGATCATCAGCAGCGGCTGCTGCAGCGACAGCAACAGGGCTGGTGCATCACTGCCCAGCGCCAGCATGCCCGGCTGACGGGCGCTGGCAAACACGCTGTCGAGCAGGTTCGCTGGGGGCTCCGTGCTTACGGGTGCCACGCGGGTGCGGGTGAAGTAGCCTAGCTTGGGCCGTGCATGCACCCGCCCTTCATCTTCGAGCAGTGCATACGCGTACTTGGTACTGGACACCGAAACGCCCAGGCGCGTGGCCAGTTCGCGCAGCGAAGGCAGGCGTTGCTCGACGTCGCATGGGGCTGCTTCGATGCGATCGAGCAGGTAGCGGTAGACTGCCTGATAGGTGTATTGGGGCTTGTTGTTCGGCCGGGTATCCATACGCGGGCATCGTCAGCAAAAAGAGGGCTGCGGGCAATACTGCACTCATTGCAGCTTCATCGCCAAACCCTGTGGGAGATCTCCCAGCCCTTCTGGCTGCGCTGTCGCGCAAGGAACTCTGCCCGCAAGCCCGCTGCCTTCGGTGTGGGAGCCGCGCTTGCC
>NZ_JBIBGE010000062.1:0-16648 GCF_042956345.1 Pseudomonas sp. NPDC008258 | reverse complement strand
ACGATCAGGTCGTGGTCCAGCACGGTGTTGATCTTGACGGTGAAGGTCGGCTTCTCGTTCTCGAGCACCGACGTTTCGTTGGCTTCGATGGTGACTTTGACGATATCGCCTTCGTTGCTGCCGCCTGGGTTACCCGGTGTACCAGGCTCGTCAGTAACAGTGGTGCTGACCGGCGTCTTGTCCAAGGTCAGTTGTTCGAACTTGCCGACATCAGCGCCCGCAACGGTCGCGATCGACTGAACCACTGGCGGATTAGTGCCGGTGTAGACGTTGTCAGGAGCAGTGACAGTGATCGAACCAGTAGTGCCATTGGCTGGTACGGTGATGACGGTTTTACCGTCGCTCAGCGTGAAGGTCAGCGCACTGTGGTTGTTGATCGGCAGACCGTCTTTGTTGGTCAGGGTGATGGTGTAGGTGATCTCGCCGCCTTCGGTGACCGAAGGTGTCGCGGTCAGCTTCGCCACCACTTCGTCAGTGGTGTCGGTCACTTGAACAGTTGCAGCACCGCCCAGTTGCAGGTTCTCGAAGGTGGCGCCGGTGGCGTCTACTGCCGAGTTGATGCCCAGGGTGATCTGGCCGGCGTCGTTGTAGACATCGTCGCCCTGTGCAGCGTGCTCGTACGGCGCGCTGGTTTCACCGGCCTTGATGGTGACCTGAGCGTTGTTGCTCAGGGTCACGACCAGGTCGTGGTCCAGCGGCTGGTTGATGTGCACGGTGAAGATCGGTTTGACGTTCTCGGCAACCGAAGCCTGGTCAGCGGTGATGGTGACTTTGACCAAGTCGCCTTCGTTCGGGGTGCCTGGCGTACCTGGGTTACCCGGAGTACCTGGCTCGTCGGTAACGGTGGTGCTGACCGGGGTTTTATCCAGGGTCAGTTGTTCGAACTTACCGACGTCAGCGCCAGCGACGGAAGCGATCGACTGCACCACTGGCGGATTAGTGCCGGTGTAGACGTTGTCAGGCGCAGTGACAGTGATCGAACCAGTAGTGCCGTTGGCCGGTACGGTGATGACGGTCTTGCCGTCGCTCAGCGTGAAGGTCAGCGCACTGTGGTTGTTGATCGGCAGACCATCTTTGTTGGTCAGCGTAATGGTGTAGGTGATCTCGCCACCTTCAGTCACCGAAGGCGTGGCGGTCAGCTTGGCCACTACCTCACTGACGGTGTCAGAGATTTCAACGGTAGCCGGGCCACCCAAGGCCAGCTTCTCGAATGTGGCACCCGGAACAGTTGCGCCAGTGACGCTGAGGGTGATGGAGCCTGCGTCTTTGTAGACGTCATCGCCCTGGACCGGTGTCTTGTACTCGGCTTCGGTTTTACCGGCTTCGATGGTAACGGTGTCGCCGTTCGACAGGGTCACGGTCAGCGGACGGTCCAGCGCCTGGCTCACTTTCACAGTGAAGGAAGGCTGCTGGTCTTCGGTGACATTACCATTGCTGACGATGCTTACGGTGACGGTATCGATGCTGTCACTGATGACAGTCGAAGCCGGGGTCGGATTCGGGGTCAGTTGCTCGAAGTTGCCGCCCGTGGCGCTTTCAATGGTGACGCTGACAGTCGAACCGTTGTTGTAAACGTCGTTCGCCGGGGTCTGGAAGTCAACGCTGCCCTGGGTTTTACCCGCCTCAACGGTAATGGTCTGGCCGTTGGACAGGGTCACGGTTACCGGGGTCTGGGCAGGGTTGCTCAGAGTCACGGTGTAGGTGATCACGCCACCTTCGGTCACGCTTGGCGATGCAGTCAGGGTCGCGGTGGTGTTGTCGACCGAATCGTTGATCGTGGTCTGAGCCGGGGTCGGGTTCGGAGTCAGCTGCTCGAAGTTACCGCCCGTGGCGTTTTCAATGGTGACGCTAACAGTCGAACCGTTGTTGTAAACGTCGTTCGCCGGGGTCTGGAAATCAACGCTGCCCTGGGTCTTGCCGGCTTCAACGGTAATGGTCTGGCCGTTGGAAAGGGTCACGGTCACCGGAGTCTGGGCAGGGTTGCTCAGCGTCACGGTGTAGGTGATCACGCCACCTTCAGTGACGCTTGGCGATGCAGTCAGAGTCGCGGTGGTGTTGTCGACCGAATCGTTGATCGTGGTCTGAGCCGGGGTCGGATTCGGGGTCAGTTGCTCGAAGTTACCGCCAGTGGCGTTCTCGATGGTGACGCTGACAGTCGAGCCGTTGTTGTAGACGTCGTTCGCAGGAGTCTGGAAGTCAACGCTGCCCTGGGTTTTACCCGCCTCAACGGTAATGGTCTGGCCGTTGGACAGGGTAATGGTCACCGGAGTCTGGGCAGGATTGCTCAGGGTCACGGTATAGGTGATTACGCCGCCTTCGGTGACGCTTGGCGAAGCGGTCAGGGTCGCGGTGGTGTTGTCGACCGAGTCATTGATCGTGGTCTGAGCCGGGGTCGGATTCGGAGTCAGTTGCTCGAAGTTACCGCCTGTGGCGTTTTCGATGGTGACGCTGACAGTCGAACCATTGTTGTAAACGTCGTTCGCCGGGGTCTGGAAATCAACGCTGCCCTGGGTCTTGCCGGCTTCGACGGTGATGGTCTGGCCATTGGACAGAGTAATGGTCACCGGAGTCTGGGCAGGGTTGCTCAGTGTCACGGTGTAGGTAATTACGCCGCCTTCGGTGACGCTGGGCGAAGCGGTCAGGGTCGCAGTGGTGTTGTCGACCGAGTCATTGATCGTGGTCTGAGCCGGGGTCGGATTCGGGGTCAGTTGCTCGAAGTTACCGCCAGTGGCGTTCTCGATGGTGACGCTGACAGTCGAACCGTTGTTGTAGACGTCGTTCGCCGGGGTCTGGAAATCAACGCTGCCCTGGGTCTTGCCGGCTTCAACGGTAATGGTCTGGCCATTGGACAGGGTAATGGTCACCGGGGTCTGAGCCGGGTTGCTCAGGGTCACGGTGTAGGTGATCACGCCACCTTCGGTGACGCTCGGCGAAGCGGTCAGGGTCGCCGTGGTGTTGTCGACCGAGTCATTGATCGTGGTCTGAGCCGGGGTCGGGTTCGGGGTCAGCTGCTCGAAGTTGCCACCAGTAGCACCAGTAATGGTTGTGCTGACTGTCGAACCGTTGTTGTAGACATCATTCGCCGGGGTCTGGAAGTCGACACTGCCCTGGGTCTTGCCAGCCTCGATGGTGATGACCTGGCCATTGGACAGGGTCACGGTTACCGGGGTCTGAGCCGGGTTGCTCAGGGTCACGGTGTAAGTGATCACGCCACCTTCGGTCACCGACGGATTCGCCGTCAGCGTCGCCGTGGTGGTGTCGATGGTATCGGTAACCTGGGTAACTGCCGGCGTTTGCGGCACTGTCACCGTCAGGCCGTTGCCACCCGTGGTACCGGTAACGGTCGCCGAGATCTGGCCGCCATCAATATAAGGTGTGTCGTTTGCCGGAACGACGACATTGACGCTACCGGTGGTCTGCCCGGCCGGGATGACGATTACAGCACCGTTCGACAGCGTGACAATCAGGTTGCTGGTCGGGGCCTGGCCAACCGTGGCGGTATAGACGATGACGCCACCCGCTTCGCTGATGGAAGGAGTGGCGCCAAGAATCAGGTCAGTAGCAACGTTGGTGTCCGTCGTCGGTGTGGTCACCAGGTTATTGTTGGTGTCACCCAGCAGGCCGACTTCTTCACTGTCCAGTGTGGCTGCAAAGCCAAGCCCCTCAGTGGGGAAGCCAACAGTGGGATCGACCCGGCCCGCTGTTTCTTCGAGCATCACGAAACTGTGGCCACCGCCCAGCGCGCCACCACCGCCTGCTGCCGATGGGCCGGCCGCGGTAGCTTCCAGCTCGGTAGTCGGGTCGACACCCGCAGCGATCGCCTGCTGCAACTCTTCCACCGACGGCGCGGCCTGTGCAGTCGCCTGGCTCAGGTCTGTGCTGCTGTCAGGCGTGTCGGCGCTCCACTGGCTGTCACGGCCCAGGTCAAGCAGGCGGCCATCGGCCAGCTCCAGCGTAACTGCGCCACCAGGGCCAGTGAGCACTTCCTCACCAGCCAACAGGCGGTCCCCTTCGATGAGCACACGACGAATGCCCTCTGGGGATACCGCAATAACCTGGCCGACAATGCTTTTGACGATGGCTACAACGCTGCTCATTGGACTCTCCGTGTGACCCGATGGGTACTTCCCTGCCAGAGCGGCACTTGCAAGCCACTTCAGGCGGAACTGATGTCGATGTTCTCTTGACGCCTTATTGCGTCAATATTCCGTCTATAACTTTTTGAAACCGCAATACTGCCAAAGTATTGACCTTATACAGGCCATCCTAAACAATCGGCAATGTAATGTCACATTGATATTTGTAGGTTAGCCAACCGTTTGCACAGGACCAATGTCGTACATCATCGAAAACGCGCAGGCCTTCAAGTTCAGCTGCCCTTCCCCTGCGTGGGCAGATGCAATTGCACGCCTTTGCAGTACCGTTCATCAGCTACCGCCACGGTCGTTGGCGTCAACATTCCGGCCACTTCCAATGACCCAGGCATGTGATCGCTTACAAGCATAAACCTTGCCTGAAATCGCCCGGAAAAGAGCTCCAAACCCAAGCAGCACAGGGGCCCCACTCGCACCTTGGGCAACCAGAGCCTGCTACTGGCTGCCCCCAACCAGAACGATTTGCCGCAGATCAGACAGATAGCGATCCCGCACGCGAATACTGGCATGGGAATGATGGCAAACCATCGGTGATTACAGAACCACGGTTCAACCTGCAAACGCACTTAGCGCGATGAATTTTAATGATCTACCCGCCTGAAAACGTCAACAAATCAGCGCCTGTTTAATGACTAGCCCGTGAACTGATAATTCACCCACGCAGCGTTGTCTGGATGGCAGGCTATGCTGCACATGAGCCTGATCCCCAACTGGATCAGAAATGAAACACGCGTTGCATTGCAGCATCTATGCAGTAGCAATAACGACGTAGAATTGTTTACTCAGTATCGATTCAAGGCGACCATTGGCCAGCTGCCCTGCAGCGCCATTGATCGCAAGGGTGAACCGGCCAGGCCTGAACGGCGGCACACCCACCCCACCCACCACAAGGATGAAGAGAGCGCCGCGTGGAATCTGAAGTCAGTCGAGTCCAACTCAGCCATGATCCACGCAGTCAGCATGACGATCCGTTGCTGGATAGTCTGCTGAGCCTGTGTGTCCTTCACCAGAAACCCGCCAGTCGGGTCATGCTGACCACCGGCCTGCCGCTGCCCGCCCAGCGTCTGAGCCCAGAGCTGCTACCCCGCGCCGCTGCCCGGGCCGGCCTGCAAGGGCGCCTGTTGCAGCGCAAGCTGGAGCAGATCCCGAGCATTGCCATGCCGGCCATGCTGTTGCTCAAGGAGGGCCGCAGCGCCGTCCTGCTGGGCTGGGAGAACGAAGACACCGCACGCCTGCTGCTCAGCGAGAGCGATGGCGGTGAAGTGCATGTCAGCCGCGAAGCGCTGCTAAGCGACTACAGCGGCCGAGTGTTCTTCGCCCAGCCGCAGCACAAGTTCGACGTCAACCACGGCAACCTCATCCCGCGGGCAAAATCGTGGTTCCGCGATACCTTGCTGCGCAGCAAGTGGCTGTACATCGATGCCATCGCTGCCAGCCTGGTGATCAACCTGATCGCCTTGGCCGCGCCGCTGTTCGTGATGAACGTGTATGACCGTGTGGTGCCCAACCAGGCTACCTCGACGCTCTGGGTGCTGGCCGTCGGTATCGCCGGTGCCTATATCTTCGACCTGATCCTCAAGGGCCTGCGCGGTTTGTGCCTGGACCTGGCTGGCAAGAAGACCGACCTGATCATTTCCGCGACGCTGTTCGAGCGTATCGTCGGCATGTCGATGAAGTACCGCCCGGCCAGGGTCGGCAGCTTTGCCCAGAACATTCACGAGTTCCAGGGGCTGCGCGACTTCCTCGCCTCGCTGACCCTCACCAGCCTGATCGACCTGCCTTTCACCGTCCTGATCCTGATCGTAATCGCCGTCATTGGTGGCCATCTGGTGTGGATCCCGATCATCGCCTTCCCGCTGGCCCTGGGCATCGGATACGCCCTGCAACGGCCACTGATGGCGACCATGGAGCGGACCATGGCCCTGGCTTCGGAGCGCCAGTCCAGCCTGATCGAGACCCTGGCCGGCCTGGATGCGGTAAAGGTCAACAACGCCGAAAGCGAACGCCAGTACATGTGGGAGCAGACCCTCGGCACCCTCAGCCGCCTGGAGCTGCGCGTCAAGGTGCTGTCGAGCCTGGCGATGAACATCACCATGCTGATCCAGCAACTGGCAGGCGTGGCGATGATCTGCGTCGGTGTGTACCTGATCATCGACGGTAACCTGAGCATGGGCGGCCTGGTGGCCTGCTACATGCTCAGCGGCCGCGCGCTCGGCCCGCTGGGGTCGCTCAACGGCCTGCTCGCCCGCTACCAGCAAGCCAAGGTGACCATGGTCTCCACCGACCACATGATGGAGCTGCCGCAAGAGCGCAACTTCGAAGAGCGCCCGTTGAGCCGCAAGGTACTCCAGGGCAGCGTCGAGTTCCGTGGGGTGGACTTCACCTACCCGAACCAGCAGAACCTGGCGCTGAAGAACATCAACCTGATCATCCGACCCGGCGAGAAAGTCGGCATCATCGGCCGCAGCGGCTCGGGCAAAAGCTCGCTGGCCAAGCTCATCGTCGGCCTGTACGAGGCCGATGGCGGCTCACTGCTGGTCGATGGCGTGGACATTCGCCAGATCGACGTCAGCGAACTGCGCCACAACATCGGCTATGTACCCCAGGACATCCAGCTACTGGCTGGCACCCTGCGCGACAACCTGGTCAGCGGCGCCCGCTATATCGAGGACGAGCTGATCCTGCAAGCGGCCGAGCTGGCAGGCGTGCATGAATTCGCCCGCCTGCACCCGGACGGCTACGAGCTGCAAGTTGGGGAACGCGGGCAGAACCTGTCCGGTGGCCAGCGGCAGAACGTTGCCCTGGGCCGTGCACTGCTGCTCAACCCACAGATCCTGCTGCTGGACGAGCCGACCAGCGCCATGGACAACACCGGCGAAGAACGCCTCAAACAGCGCCTGCAAGCCGTGGTGGAGGGCAAGACGGTGCTGTTGGTCACGCACCGTGCCTCGCTGCTGTCGCTGGTGGACCGGCTGATCGTGATCGATCGCGGGCAGATAGTCGCCGACGGCCCGAAAGCCGCGGTCATGGATGCGCTGAAGAAGGGGCAGATCAGTGTTGCATAAGCTGGATATGGGGCAATTCAAGGATGGCCTGCGGCGCTATTTCAAAGGCTCCGATTCACTGGGCGGCCAACCGCTGCCAGAGGTCAACAAGGCCCTGATCGAGGACGCGCCAAGGGTGGTGCGGATGACCATCTGGGGCGTGATCCTGTTCTTCGTGTTCCTGATCGTGTGGGCCAGCGTAGCGCCCATTGATGAGGTCACGCGGGGCGAAGGCAAGGCTATCCCGTCTTCCAAGGTGCAGAAGATCCAGAACCTTGAGGGCGGCATCGTCGCCGAGATCTTCGCCAAGGAAGGGCAGATTGTCGAAGTGGGCCAGCCGTTGCTGCGCCTGGACGAAACCCGCTTCGCTTCCAACGTTGGCGAGACCGAGGCAGATCGCCTGGCCATGGCCCTGCGGGTGGAACGGTTGAGTGCCGAGGTGCAAGACAGCCCGCTGAAAATCGACGAAGCGCTGCGCAAGGCTGCACCTAGCCAGGCGGCCAGTGAAGAGTCGCTGTACCAGAGCCGGCGCCAGCAACTGCAGGACGAGATTGGCGGCCTGCAGCAGCAGTTGGTCCAGCGCCAGCAGGAGCTTCGCGAATACAGTTCCAAACGCGCCCAGTACGCCAACAGCCTTGAGCTGCTGCGCAAGGAAATCGGCATGTCCGAACCGCTGGTGGCGACCGGAGCGATTTCCCAGGTAGAAGTGCTGCGCCTGCGCCGTGCCGAAGTTGAAAACCGCGGCCAGCTGGACTCCACCGCGCTGGCCATCCCGCGTGCCGAGGCCGCCATCCGCGAGGTACAGAGCAAGATCGAAGAGACCCGTGGCAAGTTCCGCAGCGAAGCGCTAACCCAGCTGAACGAGGCACGCACCGAGCTGAACAAGGCTACCGCCACCAGCAAGGCGCTGGACGACCGGGTGCACCGCACCCTGGTCACTTCGCCGGTTCGCGGCATCGTCAAGCAGTTGCTGGTGAACACCATTGGCGGGGTAATCCAGCCTGGTAGCGATATCATCGAAGTAGTGCCACTGGACGATACGCTGGTCATCGAAGCGAAGATCCTGCCCAAGGACATCGCCTTCCTGCACCCCGGCCAGGAAGCGACCGTCAAGTTCACGGCCTATGACTACACCATCTACGGTGGGCTGAAGGCCAAACTGGAACAGATTGGCGCCGACACCATCACCGACGAAGACAAGAAAACCACCTACTACCTGATCAAGCTGCGCACCGATCGCAGCCACCTGGGAACGGATGAGAAGCCATTGCTGATCATTCCGGGGATGGTGGCGACGGTGGATATCATGACCGGTAAGAAGACCATCATGAGCTACCTGCTCAAGCCGATCATGAAAGCGCGGTCAGAGGCGCTGCGCGAGCGCTGATGACCTTGGCCACTGCTTTGTAGTGGCTCGTCTGGCCCTATCGCCGGCAAGCCAGCTCCCACAGGGACTACACAGGCTTTGAAGTCTGTTAAGTACCTGTGGGAGCTGGCTTGCCGGCGATAGGGCCGGAACTGCCAGTGCGAGAACTCAGCGCCAGGGCGCAGGTTCGCCAACCAGCTGCCCCTGAATCCCGCCTACACCCATTTCCTTCAACACCAGCCGCTCCCCTTCGGTCTCGACCCGCTCGGCAATCAGCGGCAGGTCAATGCTGTGCGCCGCGCGCTGGATCGCCTCGATGAACAGCCGTTTGTGCTGCTCATGGTCGATGTTGCGGATGTAGCTGCCATCAATCTTCAGATACGCCAGGCCCAGGTGCGCCAGGTTGCCGATCATGCTGAAACGCCCGCCAAATCGTTGCAGCGCCAGGCCGAAGCCAAGTGCGTGCAAGCGTCGGGTCAGTTGCTCCAGGGCAGCCTGCTCGGGCAACTGTTCTTCACCAATTTCAAATACCAGGCGCGCCCCCATGGCCGCGTTCTGGCTCAGCAGCTCAAAGACGCGCTGCAAGGCCTTGGGGTCGGCCAGCGTGGCGGCCGAAAGGTTTAGCGCCAAGACCTGATCATGCCCACGCAGGTGCGCCAGCACCTTCTCCAGCACCAGCACGTCCAGCCGTGGCATCCAGCCAAAACGCTCCAGCCATGGCAGGAAGCGGCCCGCCGGCAGTGCCTCGCCCTGGCCATCCTGCAAACGCGAAATCACTTTGTGGTGTATCACCCGTTGTGCCGTACCTGAATCCACCACAGGCTGGAAGAACAGTTCGAAATGCCCGTTGATGAAGGCTTGGTCGAGCCGCTCATGCCAGTCATGCTGGCTGTCCGCCGCAACAGCAGCCACGCCTTGCTCAAGGCACACCCAGCCTGGCGTCGGCTGGTTTTCGGCACGGGCCAGCGCCTCGTCGGCGAGCTTGAGCAACGCTTGTGGTGCATCCCCTGGGCTGAATGGCGCAAGGCCGATGCAGGCCACCGGGTCGATATCACTGGCACCGGTCTCGTGCAGGCTTTGCAGGGTCGCTTCCAGCGCCTGGGCAAGATTTACCGCTTCTTCATGCACCATGCCCGGCGCCAGCACGGCAAACTCGCCGCCGCGGCTGCGGGAAATCAGGTCGTTGGTTTCCGGGAAGCTGGCACAGGTGCGGCGCAACTGCTCCCCCACGGCCTGCAACAGCTGGTCGGTGCGCTGGCCGCCAAGGCGGGCGTTCAGGCCCGCCAGGCCTTGCACCCGCAACAACAGCAGATAGCCTGCGCGTGCGTCCTCCAGGTTGCTCACCCGGGTATTGAGCTGCATCTCGAAATAGCGGCGGTTGGACAGCCCGGTCAGGCTGTCCTGGTAAGACTCGGCACGCAGGCGCTCACTGCGTTCGGCCTGTTCAGTAAACAGTGCCTTGAGTTTCTCGACCATCTGGTTCATTGCCTGCACCACACGGCGCAGCTCCGGCGTACGCGGCAACTCTGGCAGGCTGAGGAATTCGCGACGGGCAATGGCGTGGGATTGCTCGACCATGTAGTCCAGCGGCCGTAACTGGCGGCGCAACAACAAGGCACCCAGCACGGCGCTGGCGGCACCGCACAGCAGCAACCAGCCCAGGCTTCCCAGGGCGCTTTGCCAGAGCTTGGCAATTGCGAACATCGGGTGGCTGATGACTTCTACGCGCGCGGCCTGCTGCCAGCCACGGCTGACGATGGCATCACCGCCAGCCGCCTCAAGGCCGATCAGGTGCACGAACCAGCGCGGCACACCGCCAGGGTCCGGCTCGGCGTGGCGTTCCACCAGCACGGCATTGGAACCCAGGTCGACGACCTTGATGCTTGAATAGTAACCACTGTCGAAGATCGAGCTGACCATCAGCTCGACCATCGCCGGGTCGTCGATATTCGGCGTCAGCGACAGGGCCAACGCGGTCGCTGCATCCTGGGCATGCGAGCGCAGCTGGTTGACGTACTGGCTGCGCGAGCTTTCCAGGCTGACCATGAAACTGCCACTGAAGGCGACCACCAGGAACAGGCAAATGGCCAACAGCAATTGTTTGAACAGTGACATCTGTGCTCCTTCAGTAAACAGGCTCGGCCGGGAACCCTTCGGCCTGCATTTTCTTCAGCAAATCCTGCCAGCGTGAGAGCCGCTTGGTATCGCCGACCTTCTTGTTACCCGCAGCCCCCGTCAGCCACAGCCCCTCGCCATTGAAGGCATACACCGGCAACAGGTCGGTACGCTGGCTTGCCGGCTTGATGGCGTCCATCAGGCTATCGAGCACCAAAGGCTGGGCCTGTGGGTTTGAATAATAGGTCAGGACCATGTGCGCTCGGTTCTGCCGCAACGCCTTGACGTAGGTGATGCGCAGTTTTTCACTGGGGATGCCCATGCGCCGCAGGCTGAAATACTTGGCGATGGCGTAGTCCTCGCAGTCCCCGGCACCTTTGATCAAGGCCTGCACCGGCGTGGCCCAGTAGTCGACCTCGTGCCACAGGTCGATGTCCTCCACATAGCGCAACTGCTGGTTGAAGAAGCGGTTGACCACTTGCAACCGCTCAAGCTCAGTGCCTTGCTTTTGCGTGGCCATCAAGTTCTGCCAGGCGTCTATACGGCCCTGCCCGGCCCCCAATGGGCCATACAGGGCCTGCGACTTGCGGCTGATCTGGGAGAAATCCCAATCCGCGTGCAAGCCGCCCAGCAGTAGACTGCCAAGCAGCGCGGCAAAGCCGATACGTCGCACAACGGTTTTGAGCACCCAGGATATCGCCACTGCGAAGCCCTGTTCAGACCAGTCGAAAGCAGCGATGGTGGGGCTTGCCACGGTAAAAGACAATGGCACCCTGCAATCATGCATCCGCCTGTCAGCCCGCCTACACTTTCTGTTTATAACCTTCTATAGGCCGCTTCCTTTGGCTGGCGACTTAATCCACCATAGCCGCGCTTTTGGGGCGTCCGTTCCAGTCAGGGCTCAGGTTTGACACCCCCATGGGCTGTTACTAGTGTCATTGGATCCAACTTTAGTCATCGTTGAGGCAGTCGTCGCGTGGCCGAAAAAATCAAATTGAGCAATGTGCTGGCCAGCGAGCAGCTGTCGCCGCACCAGGCCCGTACCGTGATCGAAGAACGCCTGCGCAGCGCCATTCTCGATGGCCGCCTGCCCCCAGGCACCGCCGTGCGCCAACAAGAGCTTGCTACCTTGTTTGGCGTAAGCCGCATGCCCGTGCGCGAGGCCCTGCGCCAGCTTGAAGCGCAATCGTTGCTGAACGTGGAGATGCACAAAGGCGCTGTGGTTGCGCCATTGATCGGCGAGGATGCGGTAGATACCTATGCCCTGCGCGTACTGCTTGAGAGCGAGGCGCTGCGCCAGTCTATCCCTCTGCTTGATGCCAGCGACCTCGCCAGCGCCCGTGGCTATATCCAGCAACTGGAGAACGAAACCCGACACGCCGAAATCGGCCGCCTGAACCGGCTGTTCCACATGTCGCTTTACAGCAAGGCACCCAACAAGAAGCTGCTGCGCCTGATCGAAAACGAACTGAACGAGGAAGAGCGCTTTCTGCGCTTCCACCTCTCCTCCATGGGGCTGGGCAAGCTCACCCAGGACGATCACAACGCGCTGGTGAATGCGGCCAGCGACAAGCTGGTTGACGAGGCGGTAGCGGTGCTGGAACAGCATCTCAACAGCGGCGCACGGGTGATCCGTAATTACCTGGATACGCAGTTGCTGCGATAGTTCGTTACTGGCTTTACGCCCTGCGCGACCTGATGGGTTGCAAATTGATTCTGCCCCGCCAACAATGAGACTAATTATCATTCATGTCTATTGATGCCGGCGCCCTCCTCCATGCCCAGCAACGACTGCGTGCAAACGCTCTACAGTGACCACCACGGCTGGTTGCATAACTGGTTGCGCAGCAAGCTCGGCAATGCCGCTGATGCTGCCGACCTGGCTCAGGACACTTTCGTCCGTTTACTGCAACGCCGCGAAACCTTGCAGCTGAACACCCCTCGGGCCTTCCTGCGCACGGTAGCGCGTGGGCTGGTGATCGATCACTGGCGCCGCGAGGAACTGCACAAGGCCTACCTGGAGGCATTGGCCCACCTGCCGGAGGCACAGGCCCCCTCGGCCGAAACACGCGAGCTGTTGCTGGAGTTGCTTGAGCGTATTTCACGCATGCTCGACGGCCTCAAACCCAAAGTGCGCCGCGCATTCCTGCTGGCTCAATGCGAAGGGCTGAAACACCAGGCCATCGCCGAGCAGATGGGCATCTCCATGCGCACCGTAGAGCGCTACATTGCCGATGCGCTCTACCACTGCTACATGCTGCGCTACGAAGACGAGTGCTGAATCGATGGTCGCCGTCCGCCCTGATGCAAAAGTGGTCAAGCAGGCCATCCAGTGGATGCTACGGCTTCGTGAAAGCGGCCATGACCCGGCTCTGCAACAACAGTGCACGCAATGGCGCAGTGCCCGGCACGAACACGAACAGGCCTGGCAACGGGTGACCCACCTGCAGCAGGACCTCGACCTGCGCGCCATCCCCGGTGCCGGGCTGGCCCTGCAAACCCTGGAAACCAGCCAGCAGCGCTTGCACCGTCGGCAGGCGCTGAAGCTGCTGGGCGGCGTTGTCATCGCGGGATCGGCGACATGGCTGGCCAACGACCTGGATGTCGTCACTGCCTGGGCGTCGGACTACGCCACCGGCACGGGCGAACGACGCACCTTGGCGCTACCCGACGGTTCACTGATGCAACTCAATACCCACAGTGCCGTGGACCTGGCCTTCAGTGGCCAGCAGCGCCTGGTCCGCCTGAAGCGCGGGGAACTGATGATTACCTGCCGTTCGCAGCACTCGGTGCTGGTACAAACACGCGACGCGCTGCTGGAAGGCTTCGAAGGGCGCTTTGCCGCTTACCAGGACGGCGACTGCACGCGTGTCAGCGTCAGCCACGGAAAGGTGGCCATACACCGTCCTGGCAATGGCCAACAGCAATGGATCGAAAGTGGCCAGGACTGGCGCCTGGATGCTCAAGGTGCGCACCAGCTCGCGCACGTGGATATGGACGCGATGGCCTGGGCTGAAGGGCTGATCGTTACTCAGGACATGCGCCTTCGCGAATTCCTCAGGCAGGTCAGCCGATATCGCCATGGTTACCTGAGCTGCGGCGACGATATTGCCGACTTGCGCTTGTCAGGGGTATTTCGCCTCGAAGACCCGGAGCAATTGCTTCATCTGCTGCCACAGACGCTGCCTGTGCGGCTGCGTCAGCGAACACGCTGGTGGGTGCGTGTAGAGAGCATGACCTGATAAGGCCTTGCGCCTTTTTATGGCGGGTTTTGAATTCCGGTCCGGCTAGGACTGTAAGCGACCCCTTCTGCCCTCAACACTTCAACGGACCCTTCATGTCTATCAACCCGGTGTTCCAATCAACCGATTTTCGACCTGCCCAACAATCAATACGGTTACGCCAAGCTATCCGGGCGGCTCTGTTTGGTACCGCCTTGGGCCTGGCAGCTACCTCGCAACTTTCCGTAGCGGCGCAAGCGGCCCAGGTAAGTCATCAATATGCTATCCCGGGCGGCCAACTGGCCGACGTGCTCAATCAGTTCGCCCGCCAGGCCGGCATTACCCTTTCAAGCACGCCTCAGCTCACCGATGGCCTGCGTTCCAACGGCCTGCAGGGGCAGTACGCCAACGATCAGGCACTGCGCCAACTGCTCAATGGCAGCGGGCTTGAGGCCGTCAGTCAGGACGGACGTAGCTATGTGCTGCAAGCACAGGCTCAGGATGCTGCACTTTCATTGCCAGATACCGATATCCGTAGCTTCACCCTTGGCAATGCATTGGGCAGCATGGAGGGGTACAACGCCACGCACAGCCAGGTGGCGACCAAGACCAGCATGCCGTTGGTTGAGACATCCCAATCGGTCTCGGTGGTGACCCGCCAGCAGATGGATGATCAGGGCTCACAGACCGTTGCCCAGGCCATGCGCTACACACCCGGGGTACTGACCAACCCTTACGGTGCCACCCATCGGTACGACTATGTGGCCATGCGCGGCTTCAATGATGGCTCGGTGGACAACATCTACGTTGATGGACTGAAGTCGATGGGCGACAACGGCACCTACAGCACCATGCAGGTAGACCCGTACTTCCTTGAGCGCATCGACATTCTCAAAGGGCCATCTTCGGTACTGTATGGGCGAAGCTCACCGGGTGGTCTGGTGGCCCTGACCACCAAGAAGCCGCTGTTTACCCCTTTCCATCAGGTTCAGGCCACGGTCGGCACCCAAGGCCAGCGTGGGGTGGGCTTTGATTTCAGCGGGCCTGTGGATGACGACAAGCGCATAGCCTATCGCCTGACCGGCCTGGCGGATGCTTCCGACACTCAGTTCGACCACAACAAGGAAGAACGCTACGCCATTGCGCCGGCGATCAGCATCGACTTCACAGAAGACACCTCGCTCACGCTGCAGGCGTATCTGCAGCATGACCCTAATGGTGGATACCACGGCGGCAACCCTGCAGACGGCATGCTGCACAAGCGCAACGGCTTGCGCCTGTCAGACCACTTCTTCGAGGGTGAGCCGGGCATCGACAACTACGAGCGCACACAGCAGTCCTTCAGCTACCAGTTCGAGCACCGCTTCAATGATGTGTTCACCGCGCGGCAGAACTTCCGCTACCAGGATTCCGACGTGTCCATGGACCAGGTGTATTCGGCCGGTTGGGCGGATGCCGACAGCAACATTCTCAACCGCGCCTATACCGGCGGCGACGAACGCCTGCATTCGTACATCATCGACAACATGCTGCAGGCGGAGTTTTTCACTGGGGCTGCCAAACACACCCTGCTGCTGGGCACCGACTACCAGCGGCGCAAGGCTGACGTCGCTTGGCGGTATGGCACGGTAGACCCACTGGACGCCGGCAACCCGCAGTATGGCAATGGCAACCTTCAGGTCCTGGGTGAAAACCGCTACCAGCGGCGCTTGCAGCAAACAGGTGTCTATCTGCAGGACCTGGTGGAGCTGGAGCAGTGGCGCTTCTCCCTGGGGCTTCGCCAGGACTGGGTGAAGGTGTCCGAAGAGAATCGCGACAGCGATACCAAGGTCAGCGATCAGCGCTCCAGGTTCACAACCCGGGCCGGGGTGCTCTACCTGTTCGAGAACGGCGTTGCGCCTTATGTCAGCTATTCGGAGTCGTTCAACCCCAATACCGTGTCCGACCAGGAAGGTCGCCCGCTGGCTCCGACCGAGGGCACTCAATGGGAAGCGGGCATAAAGTATCAGCCACCGGGCAGCGACAACCTGTTCACTGCATCGGTGTTCCGCATCGAACAGGAAAACCTGGCCTCGAAGCAGCCTGACGAAAACTTCTATCGCCCAGTGGGTGAAGTACGCTCTCAAGGGCTGGAGCTGGAAGCCCATGTTCAGCTGACCGACAGCCTCAAACTGTTGGGTGGCTATACCTTTACCGATATCGAGTATTCCAGGTCGATGCCAAGCCTGGTATCGGGCAGCGTCGATAACAAGGGCAATTCGCCAACACAGGCGCCGAAGCAGATGTTCTCGCTGTGGGCTGACTACAACATCCACCAGGGGCCCCTGGATGGCCTGCGGCTGGGCGGTGGAGTGCGGTATGTGGGGTATAGCTGGGTGGATGCGGAAAACAGCATGAAGGTGCCTTCCTACACCCTGTTCGACGCTTCGATCGGCTATGACCTGGGCAAAGTAGGCCTCAAGGGCATGGATGTGCGCCTTAACGCCAACAACCTTACCAACGAAAGCTACGTCACTTCCTGTGCCAGCCTGAACTACTGCTACATGGGTGAAGAGCGCAACGTCAGCGCAACGGTCAGCTATCAGTTTTGACCGATATTGAAACCCGGAAAAGACAAAGCCCCTGTCTGCATCGCAGACAGGGGCTTTGGGTTTGAATCTTGACGATGACCTACTCTCACATGGGGAAACCCCACACTACCATCGGCGATGCATCGTTTCACTGCTGAGTTCGGGATGGGATCAGGTG
>NZ_JBIBGE010000061.1:0-16715 GCF_042956345.1 Pseudomonas sp. NPDC008258 | reverse complement strand
CAGGTCGAGGTTTTCCTCACCAGGAATGCCGAATACATACTCGACACCTTCGTTTTCCAGACATTGCACAACGACATCGGCGGCCTTGGCCATTTGGGGTACTACCTCAAAATCTTTGTGGGATTGCAGATTTATTAAGCTGCGTGACTGAGATGTTGCAGGATGTCTCAGTGGCGCGCATCGTAGGCCCTCTGGTTAATAATAATAAATATATTGTTATGATGCTTAGCATCACAGTTCGTTATGAATGCAACCGGCATGAAAGGTAGTACCCCTCGATGAACCTCAAGGCATTGCGTTGCTGTGTCGAAATCGTCCGGCAAGGCAGCTTCACCAAGGCTGCGCAACACTTGCACATTGCCCAGCCGGCATTGAGCATGGCCGTCACCCGGCTGGAAGAAGAACTGGGCGTGACCCTGTTCAACCGCACCACGCGCAAAGTAATCCTCACGGCCGAGGGCGAGCAGTTTCTGCCGCGCATTGCCTCGGCCTTGCGCGAAATGGATGTTGCCCGGCAAGAACTGCGCGATATGGCCGACCTGAAGCGCGGCGAAGTGCGCCTGGGCATCCCGCCCATGTTCGGCCTGCACTATGTGCCGGGTTTGATGAACGCCTTCCGGCAGCTGTACCCGGGCATTGCCATGACCGTGTTCGAAGGCAGCGCCGAAGATATCGGCCACCGCCTGGAACAACGGGAGATCGACCTGGCGTTGCTGGAGTCGCGACGGGTACCGCCAGACAAGGAATCGATCCTGCTGGGCAGCGACGAGATGCTGGCGTGCATGCACCCCGACCACCCCTATGCTGGCAAGGCCTTCCTCACCGCCGAAGACCTGCGCAACACGGACATGGTGGTGTTTGACCGAACGTTCGTGCAGCGCCACCTTCTGGATGCATTCTTCGCCGAGCACGGGATCACTTACCAGGTGGCGCTGCAGAGCAACTTCGTCTCGCTGGTGGTGCAGGCGGCGCTGGACAACATGGGCGTGGCGACCTTGTTACGCTCTGTGCAGCAGCGCACACCGGGCATTGTCGGCGTGCCGTTCCGGCCGGCGCAGCAGATGAGCTTCCGCCTGTGCTGGCGGTCGGGGGAATACCTGTCGCTGGCCAGCAAGCGGTTTATCGATTTTGCCGCACAAACCCATTATCTGGAACGTTGATACCCGCCTGTTCCGGCCCTTTCGCGGCTAAAGCCGCTCCCACAGGTACAGCGCTGCCATCGAGCTCACGCCATACCTTGTGGGAGCGGGCATGCCCGCGAACACCGGCGCAGCCGGTGCCATGCCCCACATTAACAACCGGTTCTTACTGCCAGATAAGCTATCACCTGCTCCGCCGCACGCCCCAGGCAGCCCTTGAAAAAGTGATTGGTACCGGCATACACCGATACCGCCCGCTGCTCAGGCCCCGCCCATTGCAGCAAGTTGGCCAGCGGGGCCATCTCGTCCTGCTCACCATGCAGCAGCAGGCAATCGACTGGTACCGGCAATGGCGGGTAGTAACGCCCGCCCGGAACATCGCCTACCGGCAGCCCCAGCAATGCCACCGCTTGCAACTGCCCTTCCAGTGCCACAGCCACACGTGCAAGCACATAGGCGCCAAACGAAAAGCCGACCAAGGCTACCGGTAGTTCAGGCAGCTCGCGGCTAAAGTGGCGGATAACCGCAATACAGTCGTCGGCCTCACCCATGCCCTCGTCATGCGCGCCTTGCGTCTGCCCCACCCCACGAAAGCTCGGCCGTACCACCTGCCAACCGGCAGCGCACAACTGCCGCGCCAGGGTCAGCGGCACGATATGCCGTGGGTTACCGCCCAATAGCGGTTGCGGGTGACTGACCAGCACCAGCCCCTTGGGCGGGCCGGCGGGGTAGTCGATCAGCAGCTCGATCTGGCCGACCGGCCCATCGATCAGCAGCGGGTTGCGCGGGGTGTCCGACATTGCAGTTGTCCTTGTGTACCGAATGGATGGCGGGTGTTCACGCCGTTTGCCGAGGGATGGTGCGCATCACCATCAGTACCAGCACCACACTGGTCAAGGCCAGCGCCGACAGGGTTGCCAGCACGCCCATGGCGCCGAAGTGCTGGAACAGGTAGCCGCCCACCAAGGGTGTCAGCGCCTGGCCGACCAGCGATGGCCGCGACATCTTGCCCATCAGTGCAACATACTGGGCAGGTGGCATCAGGGCCAGCGGCAGCAGCCCCCTGACAATCGCCCGCAGGCCATTACCCGAGCCGTACAGCAGCAGGCCCAGTGCGGTTACCGCTGGGGCCACCGCCACCAGCGTGAGGCCAACCGCGACCAGCACCGATGACACCAGCGCGGTCCAGATCGGGTGGCGCTTGCCGGCGATGATCTGCAGTACCCGCGACGCCACCTGGCTCGGCCCGAGCAAGGCGCTAAGGCCAATGGCCGCAGCCAGCGAATGGCCCTGGCCTTGCAGTACCGCCACCAGTTGCACGGAAACAGCCGTCATGATGATCGCGCCAATGGCGAAGATCGCCGTCAGCAGGCAATACAGGCGCCGGTCCACCGGCACAGCGGTTGCTGCCGTCGGGCCCTTGGGCTGTTGCTGCGGTCGGCCCGCCGGTAACACCCACAGGTACAACGGCGCCACGACAACAACCAGTACCAACGCATAGGCCGTGCAGGCCGTGCGCCAGCCAAGATGTTCGATGGCAAACGCCACGATCGGCCAGGTCACGGTGGTGGCAAACCCGGATATCAGCGTGATGCCGGTGATTGCCCGCCCTGCCCGTTCCGCATACAAGGCCCCGAGCGTTGCGAACAGCGCTTCATACAACCCCATCGCCATGCCGGCGCCGATGATCACCCAGGCCAGCAGGAACACCTGCAGGCTGTGGCAGTTGGCAACCACCAACAGGCCCAGGCCCACCACCACGCCACTGGCGGCCAACTGCATGCGCCCACCATGACGCGCCACCAGGCGGCTGGACAGCGGTGCCAGCAACGCCGAAACCATCAAACCGAGCGACAGCGCACCATACACCCAACCACTGTCCCACCCGGTTTCGTGCAGGATCGGCTTGCCCATCACCGCCAGCAGGAAGAACGAACCACCCCACACCAGAATCTGCAGCAGGCCCAGCCAGAAAATACCCAAGGGCCCGGGAAAACGTACGCCAGCATTCACGAAAACAACCTTATCGACCAAGCGGGCCGGATGTCGGCGCACGCAGGCAGCAGTCTAAAAGACCCGGCATGGCAGCTGCCATAGCATCCCGGCATTTCAGTTATGCGCGCAGTGAACGGCTCGCAAGCATGCCTGTGAGTACATTTGTTCTCCACCCGGTGATACGGCGGCTATCTGCAATCTCCGGGGCGCCCTGCGCCCCTTTTGCGACACAAGGCCGCTCAGGGAACCGGTGCACATCGACAAGTCGAGGCTTGGCAAAAAAAGGCTGAAAAGTGCTTGTTAGAGCGGTTATTTCATTTTCATTAGGCAGCTAATCAAGCTATTCTCGCCCGCGCCAGAACAACATCAAGGAGCAGGCATGAAGATCGAAATCGTACGCAACGAGCAGGACGCAGGCTGCAAAGTGATCATCGATGGGCACCCCGTGTCGTTCGCTGACATCCAGCATGCCCAAGCCTACGTGGACCAGTTGCAGTCCCGTCTTCAGGCTGCTCCCCAAGCCTTCGCCAACCCGGCTGCAGAGCCTGCCTGAACCAGGTAAACGCGTAAGGAAGCCGCTCGGCTTCCTCGACGTTGCAGTCGCCGATTGACTATCATCCCGCCTTGAACGTTTCAGCATGTTTCAACGCATGCCTCAATAGGGATACAGATGTCAGTCCAGGAACTCCCCCCGCTCCCCAGTAAAAGTACCGTTGCCAAGATGGAAGCCGCCATGGCGCTGGGCAGCTTTGCCATTGGCACCGGCGAATTCGCCATCATGGGCCTGATGCCCGACATGGCCAGCAACCTGCAATTGAGCGAGCCGCAAGTGGGCCATGCCATCAGCGCCTATGCGCTGGGGGTGATGGTGGGTGCGCCGACCCTGGCGATTCTCGGTGCCAAGTTGCTGCGCAAGCACATGCTGCTGCTGTTGATGTTGCTGTATGCCCTGGGCAACCTGGCCACCGCCTTTGCGCCGTCGTTCGGCGGCCTGGTGGCCTTCCGCTTCATCAGCGGCCTGCCCCATGGCGCCTACTTCGGCATTGCCGCCGTGGTGGCGTCAAGCATGGTGCCCAAGGATCAGCGTGCGGGGGCCGTGGCCCGGGTGATGATGGGCCTGACCTTGGCCATGCTGCTCGGCAACCCGGTAGCCACCTTCCTCGGCCAGTATTTCGGTTGGCGCTCGGCGTTCGTGCTGGTCGGGGCCATTGCCTTGTGCACCATCGCCATGGTCTGGCGTTATGTACCGCAGCGTCACGATGAAGTGCGCAGTGACCCACGCAAGGAGCTGCAAGCCTTCACCCTGCCGCAGGTGTGGATGGCGTTGGCCATCGCCTCTATCGGCTTTGCCGGCATGTTCTGCGTGTTCAGTTACCTGGCGCCGACCATGCTGCAAGTGACCCAGGTGTCGCCGCAGTGGATTCCGTTCGGCCTGGCAGCATTCGGTGTGGGCGGGATCGTCGGTAACATCGCCGGCGGCAAGTTGTTCGACCGTTTGCAGTTCCGCGCGGTGGGGCTGGTGCTGGTGTGGTCGATTGCGGTACTGCTGTTCTTCACCTTTGCCGCCCAGGCGCTGTGGAGCTTGCTGCTGGGCATCGGCCTGGTTGGCACCATGATTGCGCTGGCGGCGCCGCTTCAGATTCGCTTGATGGACATTGCCCATGAAGCGCCCAGCCTGGCGGCAGCGTCGAACCATGCGGCGTTCAACCTGGCCAATGCGCTGGGGCCGTGGCTGGGGGGTATGGCGATTACTGCCGGTATGGGCTGGACCAGCACCGGGTATATCGGCGCGGCGACGGCGCTGGTCGGGTTGGGCATCTACCTGGTGGCGCGCCGCATGAAAGGCGGGCATTGAGGCCCGGCTTTTGGGGCTGCTGCGCAGCCCATCGCCGGCAAGCCAGCTCCCACACCGACCGCATCGGCCTCAGGCCGTGCGCAGTTCCTGTGGGAGCTGGCTTGCCGGCGATGGGCCGCATTGCGGCCCCCGCTTGACCAATCAAACCGGCAGGCTAACCCGCACCACCTCGGCAAAGTAGCGGGCCCCGGTCGCCAGGATCGCATCGTTGAAATCATACGCCGCGTTATGCAACGGCGTAGCCCCCGTCTCCCCCTCGGCACCATTGCCAATGAACACGAAATTCCCCGGCACGTGCTGCAGGAACGCCCCAAAGTCCTCGGAAATCATCATCGGCATCACCTCGGCATTCACTGCCTCGTCCCCCACCACATTACGCGCCGCCTGCACGGCAATGTCGGTGTTCGCCGCCCAATTCACCGTCGGCGCAAACTCGTGGGTGTACTCGAACCGGCAACTCGCACCGTGCATCTGGCAAATGCCCTCGCTGATCTCGCGCATGCGCCGCTCCAGCAAGCGTTGCACCTGAGGGCTGTAGCTGCGGGTATCGCCCTTGATGGTGACATGGGTCGGGATCGCATTGCGGATGCCATCGGTCATGAACTCGGTGCAGGAAACGACCGCCGACAAGCTCGGGTCGACATTGCGCGCAACGATGGTCTGCAACGCCAGCACGATCTCGGCACCGATCACCAGCGGGTCGATGCCCATGTGCGGCCGCGCGGCATGGGTGCCCTTACCCTGGATCTGGATGACGAAGTTGTCCTCGCTGGCCATGATGCCGCCGGCCCGGGTGGCAATATGGCCGGCCGGCATGCCCGGCATGTTGTGCGCACCATACAGGGCGTCGACCGGGAAGCGTTGGAACAGCCCGTCGGCCATCATCGCCTTGGCCCCGCGCCCGTGCTCCTCGGCCGGCTGGAACACAAAGCGCACGGTGCCGTTGAAGTTGCGCTCGCGGCACAACAGGTCGGCAGCCCCCAGTACCATAGCCATGTGCCCGTCGTGGCCGCAGGCGTGCATCTTGCCGTGGTTGCACGAGGCATGCGCCCGCCCCTGCGCCTGTTCGGTGATGTTCAGGGCATCCATGTCGGCACGCAGGCCGATCACCCCCGGGCCGTCACCGACGCTAAGGCTGGCGACCAGGCCGGTGCCGCCGATGCCGCGGTGTACCTGCAGGCCAAAGCCGCTCAGGATGCTGGCGACCAGGTCTGCAGTGTCGAACTCCTCGAAGCCGGTCTCCGGTTGGCGGTGAAAGCTGTGCCGCCACGCTTTCAGGCGTTGCTCGAAGGTAATGTCATTGCTCATGCTTGCAGTTCCTGTGACGGGCGTTGATCAGAAGATGGCGCTTCATCTGCAGGCACTTGGCTTTGCCAGATGGCGCTTTCGGCCAGGTAGGGTGTGCGGTAGCCGCTGGCAACCCCCACGCGGTAGAAGACAAAGGCCACGGCAGCCACCACGGCCATGTCCAGGCCCTCTGGCAACAGGCCGATGCCGCCAAAGGCCTCGCTGCCCAGCCACGACACCAGCGCCATGGCCGGCAGGTAGCCAATCAGCCAGGCCGCTGCACGCAGTTCGCGGGCAAAGCCTGCCCAGCCGGCCTTGGCCTGGTAATAGAAATAGATAGGCAAGGCGCCGATCACCAGGATGATCACCTGGCCGGTCAGCGGCCAGCGCGCCCAGTACAGCACCAGCGAGGCGCAAATGAAGGCAAACGGCGCAACAATGCCCATGCCCTTCAAGCGCAACGGGCGGTGCACCTGCGGCGCAGTGACGCGCAGTGACATCAGGCTGATCGGCCCGGTGAGGAACGAGATCACCACGGCTACCGAGATCACTGCCGCCAGCACGCCCCAGCCGCGGAAGAAGAACAGGAAGATGAAGCTCACCGCCAGGTTCAGCCACATCGCCTGGCGCGGCACGCCATACAGCGGGTGCAGGTTGCCGAACATTTTTGGCAGTGTGTTGTTCTTTTCCATCGCGTAGATCATGCGTGCGGTGGTGGCGGTGTAGATCGAGCCGGTGCCCGACGGGCTGACGAAGGCATCGAGGTACAGCAGCATGGCCAGCCAGTTCAGGTTCAGTGCCAGCGCCAACTGTGCCAGCGGCGAGTCGAAGTTCAGCCTGTGCCACCCCTCGGCAATGCTCGCCGGGCTCAGGGCGCCAATGAAGGCCACCTGCAGCAGCACGTAGATCACCAGCGCGATCAGCACCGAACCGACCAGCGCGAACGGAATGCTGCGCCCGGGGTTGCGCGCCTCGCCGGCCAGGCTCACCGGGCTCTGGAAGCCGTTGTAGCTGAACACGATGCCGCTGGCCGCCACCGCGGTGAACACCGCCGACCAGCCATAGGGGGCAAAGCTGGCCAGCGTGCCGTCACCGAAGTTCTGGGTGTTGAACTGGGTGGAGATCAGCGCCACGGCGGTCAGCGCGGGCACCACCAGCTTGAATACGGTAATCGCGGTGTTGGTCTTGACGAACAGCTTCACACCCCAGTAGTTCAGGCCGAAGTACACCAGCACCAGGCCGGCACTGGCGCCCAGCCCGCTGGGGGTCAGTTCGCCCTGGTGCACCAGCGCCTGGGCCCAGGGGAATGGCCACGAAGCCATGTACTGGATCGAAGCGATGGCCTCGATAGGGATCACCGAGACGATGGAGATCCAGTTGGCCCAGGCTGCCAGAAAGCCCACCAGCGAGCCGTGTGAATAGCGTGCATAGCGCACCATGCCACCGGACTCAGGAAACATCGCGCCCATTTCTGCATAGGTCAGGGCAATAGCCAACACCACCCCTGCACCGATCACCCAGGCCAGGATCGCAGCCGGCCCGGCGATGGCCGAAGCGTGCCAGGCGCCAAACAGCCAGCCCGAGCCGATGATCGAGCCAAGGCCGGTCAGCATCAGCGACCAGGGGCTGATGTCACGTTTGAGTTTGTTCATGCAATCTCCGCTTGTTGTTCTTGTGGGGAGCTGAAGCAGGGCCAGGGTTTACCCGGCCCTCGGGATGGATCAGGCGCGGGCCCATGCACGCTGGCGGGCCAGCACCGAGGCAGCCGATTCGCCCAGCAGTTCGGCGTACACGCCCGGGGCGGTGGCACCTTCGGTGCTGATGAACAGCACGCGGGCATTGCTGTCCAGGCCCAGGTCAGCCGCTGCGCCAGCGCCCTGGACCAGTTGCACCAGGCCGGCCAGGCCGGCGACGCTGGACTCGCCGGCTACCATCGGGATATCGCCGGCGCTGCCGGTTGCCAGACGGCGCATGGCGGCAACAGCCTGGTCGTCGCTGATGGTCATGAAGTAGTCAACGCTGGGCTCAAGGAAACGCCAGGCCAAGGGTGATGTCTCGCCACAGGCCAGGCCGGCCATGACCGAGTCCACCGAGCCGGTCGCCCTGGCGGGCTTGCCGAGCACGGCGCTCTGGTACAGGCAGTCGGCCTGCTCGGGTTCGACCATGACAAACAGCGGGCGCTGTTCACCGTAGTGCTCCCACAGGTAGCTGACGATGCCGGCTGCCAGGCCGCCCACCCCGCCCTGCAGGAATACGTGGGTAAAGGGTGCCTGCCCGGCCACGGCTTCGACGATTTCCGCGGCGATGGTGCCGTAGCCCTGCATCACGTCGCGCGGGATCACCTCGTAACCCTCATAGGACGTGTCGGAAACCACGGTCCAACCGTTACTTGCAGCCAGCTCGGCAGCGTGCTCGACCGATTCGTCGTAGTTGCCGGCAATGCGCACGATCTGCGCGCCGTAAGCGGCAATCGCCTGCTCCCGTTCGATGCTGACGTTGGCGTGCAGCACGATCACGCAACGGCAGCCGATGCTTTCTGCCGCTGCGGCCAGGCCCTTGCCGTGGTTGCCGTCAGTGGCGCTGACCACGGTAAAGTGGCCCAGCAGGTCGGCATAGCGCCCCTCCAGCAGCCCACGCGGGTCAAACTGCTGCTCGGGAAAGGTGCGCAGTATCAGGCGAACCAGGGCAATTGGCGCCCCCAGGGCCTTGAAGCTGCCCAGCTGCGAACGTACCGATTCGTCCTTGACCGACAGCTGGGCAATCCCCAGTTCGGCGGCCAGGTCAGGCAAGGTGTACAGCGGCGTGGCAGCGCGGTTCAGCAGGCCCCAGTGGGCCAGCCATTGGCGGCTTTGCTCGGCCGTGGCGATGTTCATCACCGCCTGCAACGCTTGCGGGTATGGCTGGCGCCCAGCCTTGGGGTTGGATACAAACATGCGACACTCCTTTTCTACAGGCAACAGGAAGCCCATGCCGCTGCAGCCAGGCGGCAGCGGGTGGGCATTACAGTGGGAATCAGGCGTGGGTCAGGCGGTGGCTGACCACATCCAGCAGCACTTGCGCGCCCTGGATCAACTGCTGGTCATCGGTATGCTCACGCGGGTTGTGGCTGATGCCGCCCTGGCTGGGCACGAAGATCATCGCCGCCGGGGCGATGCGGGCGATCATTTGTGCGTCGTGGCCGGCGCCAGAGGTCATGCGCCGATGGCTGAAGCCAAAGCGCTGCGCCGAGGCTTCGATGGCGTCGGCCAGGCCCGCATCGAAGATCACCGGTTCAAAGCGCGCCAGCCGTTCGGTGGTAATGCTGACGCCCTCGCGTTCGGCAAGCTGCACCAGGTATTGGCCCAGGCGCTTTTCCGCATGGGCCAGGCAGGCTTCATCCGGGTCGCGCAGGTCGACGGTGAAGGTGGCCTTGCGCGGGATGACGTTGATCACGTTCGGCTCGAACTGCATGCAACCGACCGTGGCCAGGGTGGTGCCTGAGTCCACCGCCATGGCGCGCAGCTCGGCGACGACGGCGCTGGCGACAAAGCCGGCGTCATGGCGCAAGCGGGTTGGGGTGGTGCCGGCATGGTTGGCGTGGCCCTTTACCTCCACCTGCTGCCAGGAAATACCCTGCAGGTTCTCGACCACACCGATCAGGGTGCCTTCGGCTTCCAGGATCGGCCCTTGCTCGATGTGTAACTCCAGGTATTCGTGCGGCACGATGGCGCCGGGTTGAACTGAACCGGCATAGCCGATGCGCGCCAGCTCATCGCCGAGCCGCGTGCCGTCGGTGCCGACGGTATCCAGCGCCTGTTGCAGCGGCAGGCCGCCGGCGTACACCAGCGAACCCATCATGTCGGGCTGGTAGCGCACGCCCTCTTCGTTGGTGAACGCGCCAACCGTGATCGAGCGCTCGGGCCGGTGCCCGGCATCCCGGTACGCACGAATGACAGCCAGCCCGGCCAGCACGCCGTAGCAGCCATCCAGGGCACCGGCGTTGGTGACCGTGTCGATGTGCGACCCCATCATCAGCGGCCGCTGGTCGCCGCTGTCAGTGGCAGAACGGAGGGTGCCGAAGATATTGCCGATACGGTCGACCTGCACGTCGAGATCGAGTGCGCGCATCCAGCCGACCAACAGGTCGCGCCCGGCTTTTTCGGTATCGCTCAGCGCGATGCGGGTGCGCCCGCCATGGGTGGCATCGGCGCCTACCTGGCCCAGTTCGCGGATTTGCTGCAGCAGCAAAGCGCCGTTCAGTTGCAGTGCGTTCATCAACCGTTTCTCCCTGTGTGCAACGCCATGGCCCTGCACCGCTGTTTTGTTCATGGGAGAATGTTATTCGCTTGCAGCGTACGAAAAACTTGATTTTCCAGGCCTGGATGCAATCTCATTACGCTTTTGCGCCGTTTGGCGCGATTGCGCTACGGAGCCCCGTTCATGCCCCTGGATCATTTCGACCTGGCCCTGCTTGATGCAGTGCAACGCGACGCCGGCACATCCCAGCTGGATTTGGGTGCGCAGGTCAACCTGTCCTCGGCCGCGGTCAATCGGCGCTTGAAGAAAATGGCCGCCGACGGTGTGATTCGCGGCACCGTGGCGCAGGTGAACGCCGAACAACTGGGCTACACGCTGACCGTGATCACCGAGGTGGAAGTGGAGAACGAGCGGCTGGACCTGCTGGACGACATGAAGCGCTCCTTCCTCGCCTGCCCCCAGGTGCAGCAGTGCTACTACGTGGCCGGTGGGTGCGATTTCGTGCTGATCATGCTGGTGCGGCACATGGAGCAGTACACCCAGCTGACCCGTGAGCTGTTCTTCGAGAACAACAACGTCAAGCACTTCAAGACACTGGTGTCGATGAGCAATGTGAAGACCGGCACGTTCGTGCCGACCCTCACACAGTGATGCCCTGCCGCTCCTACAATTCGTGCGTGTTGTTCAAGACTTTCTATTAATTGTCATGATTGTAATATCGCGCTAACCGGCAACTGTGCATCATGAAATAACTTACCCCGTTGCACACTATTAAAACAACAATACCCAGGCAGATCGCGGTACGCGCCCTGCCCACAACCGTGTCTGGAATATAATGACAGTCCAAGCAGGCGCTGCCCAACAAAAAGGTTATCGAAGAATCATTCCGTCGATGACCGCCTTGCTGCAATTCGAAGCCGTGGCACGGCTTAACAGCTTCACCCAGGCCGCCATTGAACTGGGCGTGACCCAGGCAGCGGTCAGCAAGCAGATCAAGGCCCTTGAAGAAAACCTCGGGGCGCTGTTGTTCCACCGTCTGCACCGCAGCATCCACCTCACCGAGGGCGGTGAAATTCTCTTCGCCAGCATCTCCGAATCGCTGCAGCGGGTGGCCAGCGCGTTCGACCAGATCACCCATATCAGTCACCAGCAGGAGATCGTGCTGGGCTCCACCGCACCCTTCTCCCAGCTGCGCATCATGCCCCGGCTCAACGCCCTGGCCGAAGCCTTGCCACAGGTGCAGCTACGCCTGGCCACGCAGATGTTCACCGGCGATTTGCGCAAGCGCGACTACGACCTCGACGTGCGCTATGGCAACGGCCAGTGGGATGACGGTGAAGCTATCTTGTTGTTCGAAGAAGAAGTTTTCCCGGTGTGCGCCCCGGCTTGGCTGGCCCGCAACAACATGCCCGGCACCCTCGAGGAACTGGCTGGCGCAGGCCTGCTGGACGCCGACTCCACCTCCGAGGGCTGGGTCGACTGGCCAAGCTGGTTCCGCGAACAAGGCCTGGCCCCGGCTGCGCCGCGCTACAACCTGCGATGCAGCCTGTACACCGATGCCATCAATGCCGCCCTGGCCGGGTACGGCATCGCCCTGGGCTGGGGCCGGCTGGTGGAGCACCTGCTAAGCAGCGGCGCGCTGGTGCGGCTGCAGCCGTTCACCGTGCGTACCCGTGAGTCGTATTACATCGTCGTGCCGCACGGGCGACCGGCACTGGCCCATACCCGTGCCATTGCCCATTGGCTGCAAAGCGCGGCGTGTACCGCTGCATAACTACAGGTAATGGGAAGTGGAAAATTAAGCGCATTGACGCTGTTCGGGGGCACTTTAATAATTCGCCGCACATGGCTTGGTTAATTAAAAATAAAAGTGCCTGAGGACAACAATGAACAGCCCACTTGATAAAACCCATCGCGAACTTGTCGATGCGCGGCAACCGGGCTTCGGCATGCCTGGCGAGTTGTACAGCCGCCAGGATATTTTCGACACCGATATGGATATCTTTTTCAACAAACACTGGATCCAGGTGGCGGTTACGGCCGATGTCGACGAACCCGGTGATGTGTTTACCGTGGACATCGGCAAGGCTTCGGTGCTGATCCTGCGTGACGATGACGAACAGATCCGCGCCTACCGCAATGTCTGCCGCCACCGCGGCGCACGCCTGAAAGCACCGGGCAAGTCCACCGTCGGCATGCTGGTGTGCCCGTACCACCAGTGGACCTACGACCTGGACGGCAGCCTCAAGCACGCCAGCCACATGGGCAAGGGCTTTGACCCCAAGTGCCGCAGCTTGATCCCGGTGCACTGCAAGGTCATCGGCAGCCACGTGTTCATCTGCCTCAGCGACAACCCACCCGAAGACATCAGCGACCTCGAAGAGGTCATGGGGCCACGCTTTGCACCGTTCGACCTGACCAACACCCGCATTGCCCATGAGCTCGACTACATCGAGAACGGCAACTGGAAACTGGTGATGGAGAACAACCGCGAGTGCTACCACTGCGCGGGTACCCACCCGGAACTGATCGTTTCGTACCAGTCCGAAGACCTCGGCGTCAGCCTGGAAGAAATGAGCGACGATGCGCGAGCCTCCTATGATGCCTATCAGGTGCGCAAGGCCGGAATAGAAGCCGACTGGGCCAACGCCGGCCTGCTGTTTGATACCGTCGAGCACCTGCAGGACAGCTCGCCCACCCAGTTCCGTACCCAGCGCATGATCATCGCCGGCAGCGGCGAGTCGCAAACCCTGGACACCAAGGTGGCCTGCAGCAAGCTGCTGGGCAACCTCACCCGCCGCGACCTGGGCGACACCCACCTGTGGGGCAACAACGCCTGGGCCCATGTAATGAGCGACCACGCGATGATCAGCTGGATCATCCCGCTGTCGCCAGAGCGTACCCTGGTGCGCACCAAGTGGCTGGTGCACCGCGATGCCGTGGAAGGCGTGGACTACGACCTGCAGCGCCTGACCGAAGTGTGGGTGGCCACCACCCAGCAGGACGCCGCGCTGGTCGCCATCACCCACAGCGGAACCCAGGACCCCGCCTTCGTGCCGGGCCCCTACTCCACCTTCACCGAACCGTACGTGGACCAGTTCGCCCGCTGGTACACCTCACGTCTCGCCGCGCACGGGGTTTGAAGGCCATGACCGCACTGCACAACATTGCCGGCCTGCGCGCAGACCAGCGCTTCACCGACAGCGACCACTGGGCCGCCCATGGCGCCCAGTGGGCCAGCGGCGACAGCCGGCGCATCGAATGCCTGGGTGTGGTGGACGAAACCCACGACGTGAAGACCTTTACCTTCCACAGCCCGGATTACCATGCCCTGGCCTATGAGCCCGGGCAGTTCCTGACCGTGTCGCCGGTGATCGACGGCGCCAGCGTGTCGCGCTGCTATACCTTGTCGTCCACGCCAACACGCCCGTTCACCTTCTCGATCACGGTCAAGCGGGTGCCGGGCGGCGCAGTGTCCAACTGGCTGCACGACCACCTGCGCCCGGGCCACGCACTGGCCGCCTCGGGCCCGGCCGGGGTGTTCACCCCGGTAGCAGGCCCGGCGCGCAAGCTGCTGTACCTGTCGGCGGGTTCGGGCGTGACGCCGTTGATGGCCATGACCCGCGCCGCAGCCGACCTGCATGCCGAGCTGGACATTGTCTTCGTACACAGCGCCCGCACGCCGAAAGACATCATCTTCCGCGATGAACTGGCGCGCCTGGAACGCGGCATGGCGCAGATGCGCACGCTGTTCTTCTGCGAAAGCCTGGGTGACGAACCCGACTGGAGTGGCCCGCTCGGGCGCCTGTCACTGGAAACGCTGCAACGCGAAATCCCTGACTTCAAGGAACGCGCCGTGTTTACCTGTGGCCCCAAAGGCTACATGGACGCCACCAGGGCGCTACTGGCCGGCGCCGGTTTCGACCTGGCCCGCTACCACCAGGAAAGCTTCGACATCAGCGCCGACGCCGAGCCGGAACCCGCCCCGGCTGCCGCAGGCCAGGCCCTGGATACCTTCACCGTGCGCCTGGCCCGCTCGGGCAAGACCTTCACCATGCGGGCCGACCAGACCGTGCTGGCTGCCGCCAAACAGGCCGGTGCCGTCGTGCCCTCGTCCTGCAGCCAGGGCGTGTGCGGTACCTGCAAGACCGCGCTGCTGGAAGGCAGCGTAGAAATGAAACACAACGGCGGCATCCGCCAGCGTGAAATCGACAAGGGCCTGCGGTTGCTGTGCTGCAGCCGCCCGACCTCGGACCTGGTGGTCGACCTCTGACCACCGACAAGGGCGCTTGAGGTTCAGGCGCCCTTTTTTCGTTTGCACTCCTTAAACCTGCAACGCCGCCAGGCGGGTGCGCCCGCGCCTGCCTGCAAGAATAAGAAGGATAGAGACGATGCGTGCAAAAGAAGGCCTGTTCAAGGGCCTCAATCCCATTGTGACCGTTGGGTCGCTCTCCATAGTCGTGGCGTTCGTGGTGCTCTGCGCCGCGTACGGCGACCAGGCCGCCGGGGTATTCAAGGGTGCCTCCGACGCCATTCTCGACCACCTGAAATGGTTCTACCTGGCGCTGGTCAGCGGCATCCTCGGGGTGCTGGTGTTCATCGCCTTCAGCCGCTTTGGCACTCTCAAGCTCGGCCGGGCCGACGAAAAACCGGAATTCAGCTTCGCCGCCTGGATCGCCATGCTGTTCAGCGCCGGCATGGGTGTGGGGCTGATCTTCTGGTCGGTGGCTGAACCGGTGCTGCACTACGCCAGCAACCCGTTCACCCCCGGGCTGACCGACCAGGCCGCGTCGATGGCCATGCGCATCACCCTGCTGCATTGGGGCCTGCACCCGTGGGCGATCTTTACCGTGATCGGCCTGGGCCTGGCCTACTTCGCCTACCGTGAAGGGCTGCCGCTGGCATTGCGTTCGATCCTCTACCCGCTGATCGGCAACCGTATCTACGGGCCGATCGGCCATACCGTGGACATCATTGGCGGCGCGGTGACCGCCTTTGGCGTGTCGCAGTCCCTGGGGCTGGGCGTGGAACAGATCAACATGGGCATGCACCAGGTGTTCAGCACCCCGGTCACCCTGTCGTTCAAGCTGAGCATCATCGCCGTGGTCACGGTGATTGCTTCGATTTCGCTGGTGGCCGGCGTGTCGCGCGGCATGAAGCGCCTGTCGACGCTGAACATGTGGATTTCACTGGGGCTGATGCTGGTAGTGCTGGGCCTGGGCCCGACCAACTACATCATGAACCTGCTGTTCGAGTCGGCCGGTGACTACGCGCAGAACATCATCGGCATGAGCTTCTGGACAGACGCCCAGGCCGACAGCGCCTGGCAGAAGAGCTGGACCGCCTTCTACTGGCCGTGGTGGATGACCTGGGGGCCGTTCGTGGGGCTGTTCATTGCCCGCATCTCGCGTGGCCGCACCATTCGCGAGCTGGTGTTTGGTGCGCTGCTGGTGCCAACCCTGGTGACTATCTTGTGGATGGCCGTGTTTGGCGGCAGCGCGCTGAAGGATGAACAACAGGGGCGCCAGGCCTACCAACAATTGCCGGTTGCCGAGCAGACCGCTGCCGGCCCGTTCCAGGGTGGCCCGGTGCTGGAGGCTACGCGCAAGGAAACCACCACGGCCATGTTCACCCTGCTTGATCGCCTGGGCGGGCCGACCCTGGGTGCGGTACTGAGCGTGATCATCTGCCTGCTGCTGGCGGTGCATTTCGTGACGGCTGCCGATGCCGGGACGCAGGTGCTGTGCATGCTCAACTCGCTGGGCAGCATCAACCCGCCCAACTGGATACGGGTGTTGTGGTGTGTGCTGGAAGGGGCGATTGCGGCCAGCCTGGTGATTGCTGGCGGGCTGCTGGCTATTCAGATGGCCAGTATCGTGGTCGGGTTGCCGATTGCGTTCTACATGCTGATGACCGGGTATAGCCTGATGCGCAGCTTGTTTGCCAGTGAAGTGGTGATTGCCCAGGAGGTGCCGGTGAGCATCACTGTCGAGCAAGCCCGCGCCAGTGGTGAAGTGGCATAGGAAGCCAAGAAACTATCGCGGTCCTTGTGGGAGCGGCTTTAGCCGCGAACACCGGCGAAGCCGGTGCCATCCTCCGCGCCGCCTGCTTCGCGGGTAAACCCGCTTGTATGGTAGGACTTGAAGGGAGGAGGAGGGTCATAACTCGCTTCTGACTGTTCGCGCAGTACAGACCGTGGGAGA
>NZ_JBIBGE010000060.1:0-17678 GCF_042956345.1 Pseudomonas sp. NPDC008258 | reverse complement strand
TTAAAGAGCGTTTGGTTAAGAGCTTTTCGTCTCAACCGAGGCGCGCATTCTACGCTTTCCTCAGAGCCTGTCAAGCGTTTATTTTGAAGTTTTTTTGCGAGAAACTCGTTTAGCTTCAAACACTTGACTCAACAGGGTGGCTAGCTTTGCTTCGCTACCGCGTTGGAATGGTGCGCATTATAGGGCGGTCTTCGGGCAGGTCAACCTTTAATTTCAATGATTTGAAATATTTCCTGCGAAGTCACTTCAGGGCTATCACGCGCCCCAGCAATTGCGCACTATATTGCTCAACCTACACGCCACCCAAGGATCGCCACACCTAAATGAACACCCAACCCCGCAGCCTGGCCGCCACTCTCTTCCCGATCGGCCTGCTGCTTATCGCCATGGCATCGATCCAGTCTGGTGCCTCCCTGGCCAAAAGCATGTTCCCCGTGATCGGCGCGCAAGGCACCACCACCCTGCGCCTGATATTCGCCAGCATCATCATGCTGCTTATATTGCGCCCGTGGCGGGTACGCATGACCGCCACCACCCTGCGCAACGTGGTCATCTATGGCATGGCGTTGGGTGGCATGAACTTCCTCTTCTATATGGCACTGCAAACAGTTCCGATCGGCATTGCCGTGGCGCTGGAGTTCACCGGCCCGTTGGCAGTGGCAATCTTCTCTTCGCGCCGGCCGATCGACTTCCTGTGGATTGCCCTGGCCATCGCCGGCTTGCTGCTGCTGTTGCCAGCTGGCCACGGTGGCCAGGCACTCGACCCGGTGGGCGCGGCTTATGCGCTGGGCGCTGGCGTATGCTGGGCCCTCTACATTCTCTTCGGCCAGCGCGCCGGGGCCGAGCACGGTATCCAGAGTGCAGCCTTGGGGGTGGTGGTCGCCGCCCTGTTTGTTGCCCCCATCGGTATCGCCCACGCGGGTAGCGCACTGCTCACGCCTGCCTTGATCCCCGTGGCCCTGGCCGTTGCAGTGCTGTCCACCGCCCTGCCCTACAGCCTGGAAATGATTGCCCTCACGCGCATCCCGGCGCGCACATTCGGCACCTTGATGAGCATCGAACCGGCTTTCGGCGCACTGTCCGGCCTGCTGTTCCTCGGCGAGGTGCTGACGTTCACCCAATGGCTGGCGATTGGTGCAATTATCGCCGCATCGGTTGGCACTACCCTGTCGATGCGCAAGGAGCCCACCCCGGCCGTCGCAGCAGACTGATATGAGAAATATTTTCATTTGAGACAGGATTAGTGATTGTAGCCGCCCGCCTCGCTGATTAAGCTGTCACAGAATCATCATCTTTACGCTATCTACTGGACCGAACACGGACGCTGGGGATATTTCAGGACGAATCAAAGCGATAACGACAGGGCCAGGCAACTGATCCACCCTGCATTTAAGGACAGGAATGAAACGTATTTTTCTCATCCTGGCCATCTTGGCTATTGCTGGATGTGCCGCTACAGCCAAGACTGAGGTCAAAAGGGGCAAGAAGGGCCTGCATATCAATTGCTCCGGCCTGTCTTCCTCGTGGGACAACTGCTACAGCAAGGCCGCAAGCTCTTGCAGTACGCGCGGCTACCGGGTTATTGCCCGTTCGGGTGATAACGATGAAGAGGCCGGTGACTACTTGTTCGGCATCAACCCGGCGGGCTACACCAGCCGCAGCATGATCGTCATCTGCAAATAGAAAAAGGGCAGCTCGCGAGCTGCCCTTTTCATTTGCCTTTATAGCGGCGCTGTACGCATCTCCAGCCAGGCCAAGGCATCGCCCTTGAGCAAGGGGGCAAGGCGCTCACGCACATTGGTGTGATAGCGATTCAGCCATTCCAGCTCGTCTTTCGCCAGCTGCTCGGGTAGCAGGCAGCGGGTATCGATCGGGCACAGCGTCAAGGTCTCGAAGTGAAGGAAGTCGCCGAAGGCGCTCTTGCCGGCCTCGCGATTGACCACCAGGTTCTCGATGCGCACGCCCCATTGCCCCGGGCGGTACGTACCTGGCTCGATCGAGCTGATCATGCCCGCTTGCATCGCCGTTTGCGGCGCGGGTGCCGCCTGGTAGGCGATCACCTGTGGCCCCTCGTGCACGTTCATGAAGTAGCCTACCCCGTGCCCGGTGCCGTGCCCGTAATCCACCTGGTCGGCCCAGATCGGTGCCCGGGCAATGGCATCAAGCAACGGCGACAGCACCCCACGCGGAAAGGTCGCACGTGACAGGGCAATCATGCCTTTGAGTACCCGGGTGCAATCCTGCTTCTGCGGGTAGCTGGGGTTGCCCACTGGCACCATGCGCGTGATGTCGGTGGTACCCCCCAGGTATTGCCCGCCCGAGTCGATCAGCAGCAGCCCGTCACCCTCGATGACCGCATGCGACTGCTCGGTGGCGCGGTAATGCGGCATGGCACCATTGCCATTGAAGGCGGCAATGGTCGAAAAGCTCAGCGATACGAAGTTCGGGCGCCGGGCACGTGCGGCACTCAACTGCTCGTCAATCGTCAGTTCGGTGATTGTCTCATTGCCCAGGCTGCCCTCCAACCAGGCAAAGAACTCGCACAAGGCGGCGCCATCCTGCTCCATGGCCTGGCGAATGTGCACCAGGTCTTCATCACCTTTGCATGATTTGCTCAAGGTGGTGGGGTTGATCCCCTCGATCAGCGACACCTCTGTGGGCAGGCTCTCCAGCAGGCCACAGGTGACCCGCGCCGGATCCACCAGCAACCGGCTCCCGGCAGGGACAGCACCGAGTGCCTTGCCCGCTTCGCCATAGTCGCGCACCTCGATGCCATCGGCTGCCAGCACCTGGCGCAAATGTGCGTCCACCTTGTCCTGACCCACGAACAGAATGGCCTGCTGCTGATTGATCAAGGCAAAGGCCAGGAATACCGGGTTGTAGGAGACATCGCTACCACGCAGATTGAACAGCCATGCGATGTCATCGAGGGTAGCAATGAAATGCCAGTCGGCGCCCTTGGCCAGCATGCCCTGACGCAACTGCGCGAGTTTTTCTGCCCGGTTCACCGTCGCATGCGGCGGTAAATGCTGGTACACCGGGTTGCCCGGTAGCGCCGGGCGCCCATCCCAGACTTGCCCCAGCAAATCCTTGTCGGTGACCAGCCGTGCGCCGCGTGCCTTCAGCCGCTCACCCAGTTGGCGCGCCGAGGCCAACGCCATGACCGCACCATCCACCGCGACGCTGCCGTTTGTCTCGACGTTTTCGCCCAGCCATTCCAGCGCCCCGGGTTTGCCGGGCAACAGTTTCATCAGTTCGATACCGCTGCCGGCCAGTTCGTGATCCGCCTGTTCCCAGTAGCGGCTATCGACCCACAACCCGGCAAAGCCGGACGTGACCACCAGTGTGCCAACCGAGCCGTAAAAGCCCGACAGCCACTGGCGCCCCTGCCAGTAACCAGGCAGGTATTCGGAAAGGTGAGGGTCGGCCGAGGGTACCAGCAAGGCATTGATGCCCTCTGCCGCCATGGCCTGACGCAGGCGTGCCAGGCGCTGTGTCACGCTTTGCTCAAGGGGGGTCTGGACGTTCATGCGCTCTCCTGCGGCTACATCACGGTTGATCCAATAGGCCGATAATGGAACAGCCGCCAGAGCCCTGCAATCGCAACCTGAATTAACCGGAAACGTCCTACAGTACCCGCACCACCGATCAACTCTGGCTGAACTTCCATAAGGTATCGGCTTCACACACAGTACATTCATTGCACACAGGCAACCGACCATGCCCAGTGCCTGCAAACCGAAAAGCGGCGTGGTACTGCTCGACACCCGCACGCACACGCCCGAACATGAGCATGCCGTACACCTCAAGCTCGCCGATGGCCTGGCCTGTCTGTTGGGCTGCCAGTGCGTACAACCCGACCACTCGCCCTCGGCCAGCGACGGCTACTACTATCTCCCTACCGAAACCCTGATCGACAGCAAACGCTATGCCGCCATCGGCATCTGCGGTGAGCAGGACTTGTTCGGCGGGCTGGTTGCGTCCCCCTACATGGCGACCAAGGCCATCTCGCATCCATTGCCGGCCGGGGCCAGCTTCCCGCCAGGCTGGACCGATGCTTTCGCCCGACAGGCAAGTGACGCCTTGCTGCGCGGCTACACGGTATTCAGCAAGGCCGATGCGCGCACCGCTGCCCAGCTACTGCTGGTCGATGGCCCCTTGCGAGTCAAGCCCGTGCTGGCTTGCGCCGGCCGCGGGCAGCAGGTCATCACCACGGCGAATGCGCTGGAGCCATTGCTGGCAGGCATGAATGACGAAGCGCTGGCGCTATGGGGCCTGGTACTCGAAGAAGACCTGAGCGACGTACAAACTTTCAGCGTCGGCCAAGTACGTGTGGGCGGCCTGACCTGTAGCTATCACGGCACCCAGCAACTCACCCACGACCATCACGGCACCGAAGTGTACGGCGGTTCCGACCTGGTGGTTGTACGGGGTGACTATCAAGCGTTGCTGCAATTACCGCTGGAAGACCACCTGCGCCTGGCCATCAACCAGGCCATGGTCTACGAACAAGCCGCCGAACAGCACTTCCCTGGTTTCATCGCCTCCCGGCGCAACTACGACATCGCCCGCGGCGTCGATGCCCAGGGCCACCTGCGCAGCGGTGTACTGGAACAGTCCTGGCGTCTGGGCGGTGCCAGCAGCGCCGAGTTGCTGGCGTTGCAGGCTTTTAGCGATGACCCGGCCTTGCAGCGGGTCCGCGCCTCCACACATGAAGTGTTCGGTACCCCTGACCTGCCCACTGACGCCACCCTCTTCTACCAAGGAAACGACAGTGAACTCGGACAACTCAGCAAATTTGCACGGATCCGCGAACATGACCATTCAGAGTGAAACCGTTGAACTGCAAGTCGAAAACGACAGCATCGTCGGCACCCTGGTCAGCCCTGGCAGCAAAATGCCGGGCATTCTCTTTGTCCATGGATGGGGCGGCAGCCAGCAGCGCGACCTGGCCCGCGCCCGTCACATCACCGGGCTGGGGTGCGTGTGCATGACCTTCGACCTGCGCGGCCACGAAAAGACCGAAAGCCAACGCCTGATCGTCACCCGGGAGCAGAACCTGCAGGATTTGCGGGTAGCCTATGACCGGCTGCTCAGCCACCCGGCCGTAGACAGCAGTGCCATCGCCATCATCGGCAGCAGCTACGGAGGCTACCTGGCCACCTTGCTGACCCGCGAGCGACCCGTCAGGTGGCTGGCGCTGCGGGTACCCGCGCTGTATTGGGATGACGAATGGCACACCCCCAAACAAACCCTCGACCGCCAACGCCTGAATGCCTACCGCCGCAGCCCGCTGGGCCCGGCAGACAACCGCGCTCTGGCGGCCTGCGCCGAGTTTGGCGGGGATGTGCTGCTGGTGGAGTCCGAGCAGGACGACTACGTGCCGCACAGCACGCTGATGAGCTACCGCTCGGCATTCGCCAGCGCCCACTCGCTCACCCACCGTATCGTCGACGGCGCCGACCATGCCTTATCCAGCGAAGCCAGCCAGAAGGCCTATAGCTCGATCCTGGCAGCATGGATCAGCGAAATGGTCATCGGTGCCCGCCTCGACCGCTACCCGCACTACGCCCCGTGGTATGCCTGAGGCTCCCCTACCTCACAATGCAGGCCGCCGTCGGCGCCGCGCACCAGGCTGCGCAGGGTCTGGTAGGCAGCAAAATTCAACCCGCTCGCCTGATGCTGCGCCAGCAACTCAAGGAAGGGCTCCTCGACGAAGTACACGGCTGCTGCCGACCAGGCCTGGCGTGACTGCCATTGCAGGTACTGCAACACCCGGCTGCCATCGTCACTGGCCTGGATGCTGACACCCTGCAGCCCTTCACAACGCGCGGCCAGCACTTCGCTGCGCACCACCAGGGCCTGGACCAACGCTTGCTGGCACATGCTGGGCACCTGGTACTCGATCATCTGGGTGAACCACAGGGGGTTAGGGCTTGCCAACATTGGCGGTCTCCTGGCTACGGGCGCGTGCAGCGCGATGCCGAGCAGGGTAAAACCTCAAGTAAAGTCAAGGTCAAGCAGTTTTCATCAGCCCTGGCCGGGTACTGCAAAACGCCGCCGATAGTCACTCGGGGTAAGGCCGGTAATGCGCTGGAATACCTTGCGGAACGCGCTCGGGTCTTGATAACCGACACCCCAGGCGATCTGTTCGACATTGCGCCGGGTAAACTCCAGCAAACGGCACGCCCGCCCCACCCTCACCTGCTGGCAGTACTCGGTCGGGCGCAGCCCGGTAGCCGTACGAAAACGCCGCAGGAACGTACGCGCTTCCAAACCGGCACACGCCGCCATGGCGGCAAGGTCGCCTTCCTGCCCGCCATTGCCCTGCAACCAGTGCTGCACTTTAAGCACTGCCTCGTCCCCATGATCCAGGCGCGGGTTGAACACTGCCCCAGGCAGTGGTGCTGCGACCGGGTCGACGGCCAGGTAACGGGCCGTCTCCCGTGCCACCGTCGCCCCCAGAAAACGCTCCAGCAGGCGCAAGCCCAGCCCGGTCCAGGCCATCAGCCCGGCAGAGGTCACGATATCACCGTCGTCCAGCAACGGCTGCTGGGCCTCAACCCGCACGCGGGGGAAGCGCTGGGCAAGTGCCTGCACATAGTTCCAGTGGGTACAGGCCGGGCGGCCGTCGAGCAGGCCGCTGGCGGCAATGAAAAATACCCCGATACACACCGACGCCAGCACGGTACCGCGACCGTGCAGTTGGCACAGCGACGCGCGGTGACGTTCGAGCAGCTCGGCTTGCGGGGCCGACTCAAGGCTCGGCGGAATGATCAATACACGCAGGCCCGCCGAAGCCACGCTAGGGTTGTCCTGGGCAGCCAGCAGCAGCCCGGCCTCATCAACCTGCCATAAACTGACGCGCACTTGTGGCAATTCGACGGCTCCCAGTTCGGCCGCAACCCGGTTGGCCACCAGGAACAGGTCGGCCAGGCCATGCACGGCGGCGCGCTGCACGCCGGGGTATAGCAACAGGCCGATGTCCAGGCTGGCAGGAATGTCAGTTTTTGCCCGCATAGTGTCGTTCGCGCCAATCCTCAGGTTCATGCACACAGCCTATAACTAACGCCTACCAACGACTACTGCCACAGGAGGCAGCATGAACAAGCAGGCGCTGATCATCATCGACATCCAGAACGACTACTTCCCGGGCGGCAAGTGGACCCTCGACGGCGCCGACCGGGCGGCCGACAATGCTGCCCGGCTGCTGGCTGCGGCGCGCCAACGCGGCGACCTGGTGGTGCATGTGCGCCACGAGTTCGACAGTGCCGATGCACCTTTCTTCGCGCCTGGCTCCCAGGGCGCAGCCATTCACGCCAAAGTCGAACCGGCAGCAGGCGAGCCGGTGGTGCTCAAGCACAAGGTCAACGCCTTCCTCGGCACCGACCTTGAGCACACGCTGGACCAGCATGGCGTCGAGGCCCTGACCATCGTCGGCAGCATGAGCCACATGTGCATCGACGCCGCCACCCGTGCTGCGGCCGACCTGGGCTACACGGTGACCGTGGCGCATGATGCCTGCGCAACCCTGCCGCTGGAATTCGACGGCAAGCAGGTGCCGGCGGCGCAGGTACATGATTCGGCGATGGCGGCGCTGGCGTTTGCCTATGCCAAGGTGGTGAAAACCGAGGAGTTGCTGGGCGGTTGAACGGGCAACCTCAAATCACCACATTACGCACGAAGCGCACCGCAACGGCACCATCGTTGCGGTAGGCATACCGGCAGTTGCTGGGGAATACATGAAACTGCCCCACCTGCAGGCAGTGCTCGGCCCCTTCGATGACCAGTGTCAGCTGCCCTTCGGCCACGTAGATCTGCTCACTCCAGCCTTCGGCATCAGCCTCGCTGGAGTAGCACTCGCCCGGTGCCAACGTCCACTCCCAAAGCTCCACCTCGCGCCGTGCAGCGCTGGCTCCCAACAACACTGCCCTGCTCTGCGGGTGCTCACCGGCCCAGGCCAGCTCCTCGATGTGGCCGGGGTCACGCTGGTCAGGTGCCTGGATCAGGGTACTGAAAGCCACCCCCAAGGCTTCCGCGATCAGGTCGAGGGTGGTCAGGCTGACGTTCTTTTCGCCCGCTTCGATCGCCACCAGCATGCGCCGGCTGACCCCGGAGCGCTCGGCCAACGCTGTCTGGCTCATGCCGGCAGCGTTGCGCAAGCTGCGCACATTAAGGCTGACGTGTTGCAGCACCGATGCCCGGTGCGAAGAATCTTTGTGCACTATATTGCTCACAGGTCAAGATTGCGCAGTATACTGCCCACTTTGCGGCGATTGTGCGCCGCCCCCTCCGAGTGCGCAAGACCATGAGCCAGGCCAGCAACAAACCGACCCCTACCGTTACCTTTCGCCTGAGCAAGGCGGAGCTGGTGCTGGTGTTCATCACCATGCTGTGGGGTGGCACCTTCCTGCTGGTACATAACGTGATGACAGTCAGCGGCCCGATGTTCTTCGTTGGCCTGCGCTTTGCGGCGGCTGCACTGTTCGTTGGCGTGGTCTCGGCGCGAGCCTTGCCCGGGCTGACCTTCACCGAACTCAAGGCCGGCATGCTGATCGGCGTGTCGATCATGCTGGGTTATGGCTTGCAAACCATGGGCCTGCAAACCATCAGCAGCAGCCAGTCGGCGTTTATCACTGCACTGTACGTGCCGTTCGTACCGCTGTTGCAGTGGCTGGTGCTGGGCCGTCGCCCGGGCCTGATGCCCAGCATCGGCATTTGCCTGGCGTTCATCGGCCTGATGCTGCTGGCCGGGCCGGAAGGCGGCAGCCTGCATTTCAGCGAGGGCGAGGTTGTTACCTTGGTCAGCGCCGTCGCCATTGCCGCCGAAATCATCCTGATCAGCCGCTATGCCGGCCAGGTCGATGTGCGCCGGGTCACCGTGGTGCAACTGGCCACTGCTTCGCTGCTGGCGTTCCTGATGATTGTGCCGACCCAGGAGCGCATCCCCGACTTCTCCTGGCTATTGCTGGCAAGCGCAGTGGGCCTGGGCGCCATGAGTGCAGTAATCCAGGTGGCGATGAACTGGGCGCAGAAATCGGTCTCGCCCACCCGCGCCACCCTCATCTATGCCGGTGAGCCTGTATGGGCCGGCGTCGTCGGGCGCATTGCCGGCGAACGCCTGCCAGGCGTGGCGCTGCTCGGCGCTTTGCTGATCGTGATCGCAGTGGTGGTTAGCGAACTCAAGGTACGCCGCCCCCGCGAAACCACCGAGGTACAAGAAGCGCAAACTGAAGGCGAACGCCAGGCCGGGCTGTAAAGTCGCCAACAGCGACTATGCTTTGTAAAAAACTGTTATAAAAAAACAGCTTGTAACAGCCTGTTTGTAGGATTCTGCGACAGCTTGCGTGTTGGTGATCACCCCCTCGGCACGTATGATCCTTGGCAAACCTATTCAGAATAGAACGCTATGTCATTGATAGTGCTATTGCTTCTGCCGTTCGTGGGCAGTTGCCTGGCAGCCGTGCTGCCGCACAACGCACGTAACGCCGAGTCCATTCTCGCCGGGCTCGTGGCCCTGGTCGGCACCGTCCAGGTAGCACTGCTGTACCCTCAGGTTGCTGATGGGGGCGTCATTCGCGAAGAATTTCTCTGGCTGCCCAGCCTGGGGCTGAATCTGGTGCTGCGCATGGACGGCTTTGCCTGGCTGTTCTCGCTGCTGGTGTTGGGCATAGGCACACTGGTTTCGCTGTATGCCCGCTACTACATGTCCCCGCAAGACCCGGTACCGCGCTTCTTCGCCTTCTTCCTCGCCTTCATGGGCGCCATGCTCGGCCTGGTGATCTCCGGCAACCTGATCCAGCTTGTGTTCTTCTGGGAGCTCACCAGCCTGTTCTCCTTCCTGCTGATCGGCTATTGGCACCACCGCGCCGACGCCCGGCGCGGCGCCTACATGGCGCTGATGGTGACCGGCGCGGGCGGTTTGTGCCTGCTGGTAGGGGCATTGCTGCTCGGCCATGTGGTCGGCAGCTACGACCTGGACAAGGTCCTGGCTGCCGGCGACACCATCCGCCAGCATGCGCTGTACCCGGTGCTGCTGCCCCTGATCCTCATCGGCGCCCTGAGCAAAAGCGCACAGTTCCCCTTCCAGTTCTGGCTGCCTCACGCCATGGCAGCACCCACGCCGGTTTCGGCCTATTTGCATTCCGCCACCATGGTCAAGGCCGGGGTATTCCTGCTGGCGCGCCTGTGGCCGGTGCTGTCGGGTAGCGAAGAGTGGTTCTGGATCGTCGGCGGCGCCGGCGCCCTCACCCTGCTGCTCGGCGCCTTCGCCGCCATGTTCCAGAACGACCTCAAGGGCCTGCTGGCGTACTCGACCATCAGCCACCTGGGCCTGATTACCCTGCTGCTGGGCCTGAACAGCCCGCTGGCCGCCGTTGCCGCAGTGTTCCACATCCTCAACCACGCTACCTTCAAGGCCTCGTTGTTCATGGCCGCCGGCATCATCGACCATGAAAGCGGTACGCGAGACATCCGCCGCCTCAGCGGCCTGATCCGCCTGGTGCCGTATACCGCCACCCTGGCCATGGTGGCCAGCGCCTCGATGGCCGGCGTACCCCTGATGAACGGCTTCCTGTCCAAGGAAATGTTCTTCGCCGAAACGGTGTTCATCAGCTCCACCGCCTGGGTCGAAGCGACGTTGCCGGTAATCGCCACACTGGCCGGCACCTTCAGCGTGGCCTATGCCTTGCGCTTTACCGTGGATGTATTCTTTGGCCCCACCGCGCAGGACCTGCCCCATACGCCCCACGAGCCGCCACGCTGGATGCGTGCGCCAGTCGAGCTGCTGGTGCTTACCTGCCTGGTGGTGGGCATTTTCCCCGCCCAGTCGGTTGGCCCGCTGCTGGCTGCCGCGGCCCTGCCAGTAGTAGGCGGCACCCTGCCGGAATACAGCCTGGCCATCTGGCATGGCTGGAATGCGCCACTGATCATGAGCCTGGTGGCCATGAGCGGCGGTATCGTGCTGTACCTGTTGCTGCGCAAGCAACTGCGCCTGGGCCGCTTCCCTTACCCGCCGGTGATCGAGCGCTTCAACGGCAAGCGCCTGTTCGAGCACGGCCAGGTTCACCTGATGGTGCTGGCACGTCGCATCGAACGCCTGTTCACCAGCCGCCGCCTGCAGTCGCAGCTGTTCATGCTGGTGCTCGCTGCCTTCCTCGCCGGCCTCACGCCCATGCTCTACAGTGGCCTCAGCTGGGGCGACCGGCCGAAGATTCCGGGTTCGGGCGTGTTTGTCGCACTGTGGCTGATCGCAATTGCCTGCGCCATCGGTGCCGCCTACCAGGCCAAATACCACCGTCTGGCGGCACTCATCATGGTCAGTGTCTGCGGCCTGATGACCTGCATCACCTTTGTCTGGTTCTCTGCACCCGACCTGGCCCTGACCCAGCTGGTGGTCGAAGTGGTCACCACCGTACTCATCCTGCTTGGCCTGCGCTGGCTGCCGCGGCGTATCGAAGGCGTTTCGCCGTTACCCGGCAGCCTGGAGCGCGCGCGCATGCGCCGCCTGCGCGACCTGCTGCTGGCAGTGCTCGTCGGTGGCGGCATGGCCGTATTGTCCTACGCCATGCTGACCCGGCCAACGCCCAACGACATTTCCTCGTTCTACCTTAGCCGGGCACTGCCCCAGGGCGGCGGCACCAACGTGGTCAATGTCATGCTGGTCGACTTCCGCGGCTTCGATACCCTGGGTGAAATCACCGTGCTGGTGGCCGTGGCGCTGACCGTATTCGCCCTGCTGCGACGCTTCCGCCCACCGAAAGAGAGCATGCAGCTGCCGGCACAGCAGCGCCTGCTGGCGCCTGATGTGGTCACCGACCTTATCAACCCACGGCACGCTACCGACACTGCCCTGGGCTTCATGATGGTGCCTGCCGTGCTGGTTCGCCTGCTGCTGCCAGTCGCCCTGCTGGTGTCGATGTACCTGTTCATGCGTGGCCACAACCAGCCAGGCGGGGGCTTTGTCGCCGGCCTGGTGATGTCGGTGGCGTTCATCCTGCAGTACATGGTGGCCGGCACCCAGTGGGTCGAGGCGCAGATGAGCCTGCGTCCTTTGCGCTGGATGGGCACCGGGCTGCTGTGCGCGACCCTGACCGGGGTCGGCGCCATGCTGCTGGGCTACCCGTTCCTTACCACCCACACTGCCCACCTGCACCTGCCGCTGCTGGGTGATGTGCATGTGGCCAGCGCGCTGTTCTTCGATGTCGGCGTGTACACGGTGGTGGTCGGCTCGACCCTGCTGATCCTCACTGCCCTGGCGCACCAGTCGGTGCGCGCCTACCGCCCGGGCAACCCGGCGAAAACCAGCCAAGCAGGAGCCGCCTGATGGAAGAAGTGATTGCAGTCGCCATCGGCGTGCTGGCCGCCTCGGGGGTGTGGCTGATCCTGCGCCCTCGTACCTACCAGGTCATCATGGGCCTGTGCCTGCTGTCGTACGGGGTCAACCTGTTCATTTTCAGCATGGGCAGCCTGTTCATCGGCAAGGAACCGATCATCAAGGATGGCGTCACCCAGGACCTGCTGCACTACACCGACCCGCTACCCCAGGCGCTGGTGCTCACCGCCATCGTCATCAGCTTTGCCATGACCGCACTGTTCCTGGTGGTGTTGCTGGCTTCACGCGGGCTGACCGGTACCGACCACGTGGATGGCCGGGAGCGTGACGAATGAGTGGTATGAGTCAACTGATCGTAGCCCCCATCCTGCTACCACTGATTACCGCTGCAGTCATGTTGCTGCTGGGCGAAAAGCACCGGCAGATCAAGGCCCGGCTGAACCTGCTGTCAACCTTCGCCGGCCTGGCCATCGCAGTCAGCCTGCTGCTGTGGGTGCGTACCCAGGGGCAGGCGGAGTCGATCGGTGTCTACCTGCCGGGCAACTGGCCGGCACCGTTCGGTATCGTGCTGGTAGTGGACCACCTGTCCGCGCTGCTGCTGACCCTTACCGGGGTCATCGGCTTCAGCGCCCTGCTGTTTGCCCGCGCCCGCTGGGACAGCGCCGGGGCCAGCTTCCATGCGTTGTTCCAGATTCAGCTGATGGGCCTTTATGGCGCCTTCCTTACCGCAGACCTGTTCAACCTGTTCGTATTCTTCGAAGTGCTGCTGGCCGCCTCGTACGGCTTGCTGCTGCATGGCTCGGGGCGCGCGCGGGTGCGGGCCGGCCTGCATTACATCGCAATCAACCTGTTCGCTTCCTCGCTGTTTTTGATCGGCGCGGCGATGTTGTACGGCGTGACCGGCACCCTGAACATGGCCGACCTGGCACTGAAGGTTCCACTGGTGCCGGAGGCCGACCGTGGCCTGCTGCATGCCGGCGCGGCCATCCTGGCAATGGCCTTCCTGGCCAAGGCCGGTATCTGGCCGCTGAACTTCTGGCTGGTGCCGGCCTACGCGTCGGCCAGCGCGCCCGTAGCTGCACTGTTCGCCATCATGACCAAGGTCGGCTTGTACGCTGTGCTGCGCCTGTGGACGCTGCTGTTTTCCGGGCAAGCCGGGGCCTCGGCCCATTTTGGTGGCGAATGGCTGGTGTATGGCGGCCTGGTGACCCTGGCAGTGGCGGCTGTATCGATTCTGGCCGCACAGCGTCTGGAGCGAATGGCAGCCCTGAGCATTCTGGTTTCGGCGGGCACCCTGCTCGGCGCCGTCGGCTTTGCGCAAGCAGCATTGACCGGCGCGGCGTTGTTCTACCTGGTCAACTCGACCCTTGCCCTGTGTGCACTGTTCCTGCTCGCCGAACTGGTCGAACGCTCGCGCTCGGCCAATGAGATGCCGCTGGACGACGAAGAAGACGTCATGCCACCACCGCTGGAAACGCTCCACCCGCCCAAGGGCATCAACCTCGACGACGAACAAAAGGTGGTGATCGGCCAGATCATCCCATGGACCATGGCCTTCCTTGGCCTCAGCTTCATCGCCTGCGCCTTGTTGATCATCGGCATGCCGCCGCTGTCGGGCTTTGTCGGCAAGCTCAACCTGATCAGTGCACTGTTCAACCCACAGGGCCTGGGCGTGCCAGCCGAGCAGCCGCTGAGCGCTGCGGGCTGGGCCCTGGTGGCGTTGCTGATCCTGTCGGGCATGGCATCGCTGGTCGCCTTCGGCCGTGTCGGCATACTGCGTTTCTGGAAGCCCGAAGAGCGCCCGTCGCCCGTACTGCGACGCTATGAGTGCCTGCCTATCGTGATTCTGCTTGGCCTGTGCATCATCCTCAGCCTCAAGGCCGAGCCCCTGCTGCGTTACACCCAGGACACCGCCGCCAGCCTGCAGGCGCCAGACACCTACATCAAGGCGGTGATGGCTGCCAAGCCGATTCCAGGCCCCACCTCGCTCGACACAGGGGTGCAGCCATGAACCGACTGTTCCCCGCCCCACTTCTGTCGGTCGCGCTGTTCGGCCTGTGGCTGCTGCTCAACCTTTCGGTAACCCCTGGCAACCTGCTGCTGGGTGCCGCACTTGGCGTACTGGCCCCGCTGCTGATGGCACCGCTGCGCCCCCAGCATGCCCATGTGCGCCGGCCGCTGGTCATCGCCCGCCTGATCGGCCGGGTCGGCATCGATGTGATCATGTCCAACCTGCTGGTGGCCGGTAGTGTGCTACGCGCCGGCAAACAGCCACCACGTTCGGCATTCGTGCATATCCCGCTGGCCCTGCACGACCCCCATGGCCTGGCGGCGCTGTCGATGATCACCACCGTAGTACCCGGCACGGTCTGGTCTGAACTGGCGCTGGACCGCAGTGTGCTGCTACTGCATGTATTTGACCTGGACGATGAGGCGGCCTTTATCCAGCACTTCAAGGACACCTACGAACGCCCGCTGATGGAGATATTCCAATGACAGGCCTGCTCGCCCATGCTGTTCTCGCCAGCCTGTTCATTTTCGCCCTGGCCATGGCGCTGGCGCTGGTCCGGCTGTTCCGCGGCCCGTCCGCCCAGGACCGGGTGCTGGCGCTGGACTACCTGTACATCTTGGCCATGCTGACCATGCTGGTGCTGGGGATCCGTTATGCCAGTGACACCTACTTCGAAGGTGCCCTGCTGATTGCGCTGTTCGGCTTCGTCGGCTCGTTTGCCCTGGCCAAGTTCCTGCTGCGCGGTGAGGTGATCGAATGACCGAAACCCTGGTACTGCCCTTCTGGCTCGAAGTGGTCACGGCCGTGCTGCTCCTGACCGGCAGCGTGTTCGCCCTGGTGGGCGCAATAGGCCTGGTACGCCTGAAGGATTACTTCCAGCGCATGCACCCGCCAGCGCTGGCCTCGACCATTGGCGCCTGGTGCGTGGCACTGGCCTCGATCATCTACTTCTCGTGGCTCAAGGAGGCGCCGGTACTGCACGCGTGGCTGATCCCCGTCCTGCTGTCGATCACCGTGCCGGTGACCACGCTGTTGCTGGCCAGGGCCGCACTGTTCCGCAAGCGCATGTCGAAGGAGCCGGTGCCCGAAGAAGTCAGCAGCTGCCGCGACCGCGGCAACTGAAGCACCCCGCCTCACCTTTGGCTGAGGCGCTGCAGCTCTCGCCGGACCATGGCGGCATAAGGGGGCGGGCCGAGCCGGTACAACTCACCCGCTACCCAGCTCAGCCACGCGCCTTGCAGCGCCTCGCGCCTGGCCAGCAAACGCTCGGCCTCGGCTACGGCATCGGCCTGATACTGCCGATGAAACTCCGCACGCGTGGCAGGCGCTTCATCACTGTCGGTCATTCACTGGCCTTGAAGGTAGTCAGCTCACCCTTGCGCCATTTGGCAACTTTGCCGGTTACCGCCTTCAGCAATTTGCCCAGGCCTTCCTGCACTTGTTGCTGTGCAGCGAAGACCAGCATCACGCCATGCCCCTCGCGGAACACAATGCCCTCACCCTCAGGTACCGACACGAAGGCATAATCGCCTACGCCATAAACATTCAACTTGATTTCGCGAAAGCGCATTTCCAGCTTGCCACCTTCACGGCTGGGCAATACGGCAGCGCGGAAGTGGTCACCCACTTTCAGTTCGAGACGCTGTTTGTCATCGACCACCAATGCGTCTTCGGTGTCGATTTCGGCCATGTACAGGCCTTCGGGGTTCTGCTCGGTCACGTAGATAAAACGACCCTGGAACAGGTGGGCCAATTTACCGCGCAGGTCGCCCAGGGCGAACAACGCATGGGTATCAAGTGTGCTGACTGCCAATGAAGTAATCCTCAACCGGTTACAACCCGCCCTCACCCAAGCTCGGGGAGGCACGGCCATTTCTTGTCGATAGGCGATAAGAGTAATAAAGCGATATACGAAATGTCTGTGCCCGCTGACGATGCAGCGCGCAGGAATCTTTACTCTGGTTTGCCAGATTCGCCTTCAACCGAAGGCGCATGGCGCATTCCCGGTTCGGGAACCGTGATGCTGAGATCACTCGCCATTAAACGCAATCAAGGGAGCGAGCCCGCAAGAAGACAAGCCCTGGCATCCGTGTGCGCATTTACTGTAGGACAAATATGCCCGAAAACACCGAAACCCGTCGAGAGGCAATAAACATTTTCAGGCGGCCAGGCCTTTCTTCAGTTGCTGCTGCCAGGCCACCTGGCACTCCAGCGCTTCCTCACGCGTGGCGAATGCAGTGCCGCGGCGTTCTCCATTGACCAGCACCACCCAGCAGATGCGCTTGCCCAGTGCCTGCAAAGTGGCCGGCACACCTGAGCCAATCATCACGGCTACATCGACTCGGCTATTCATCATTCCCTCCGGAATTAATTAGCACCCTAACGATATTGCCATGATACGCCTGTCGCCAGCGTGGGAACAGCGCTTCCCTGTACATCAGTGTTACGCGCAAGGCAACAAAACCGACCACCCACAAGAAACGCAAAAAGCCCCAGGGATCGCTCCGTGGGGCTCACACCGCGCGCGGGTTTATACCTGGCGCTGGTGGCGGTCGAGCTGCTCGTGGCGCTCTTGGGCTTCGATGCAGTACTTGGTGGTCGGGCTGATCAGCAGACGCTTCAGGCCAATCGGCTCACCGCTGTCATCGCACCAGCCGAAGCTCTCGTCGGAGATTCGTTCCAGGGCCATTTCCAGCTGAGGCAGCGAGCGCTGGTCGCGGTCGATTGCATTGACCAGCCAGCTCCGCTCTTCTTCAACCGAGGCCACGTCGGCAGGGTCGGACGGGGTGTCCAGGCCTTCGATGGTGGTGCGGCTGAGCTCGATGCGTGCATGGGTTTCGACTTTCATCGCCTGCAGCAGCTCTGTGAAGAAGGCCAGCTGTTCAGCGTTCATGTAGTCATCGGCCGACATGGCCAGCAACTGTTCCTTGGTCATCGATTTCTCTATGAAAAAATGTGCATTTGGGCGATTCATGTGCCGCCGACGCCTTGGCATCGGCCGCGGAATTCTTCAAGCGCCAACCGGCACTCTTTTACAGGGGGCGGCAGTCTAAGGTGCCACGTCGCGTGGAGCAACTGCAAATGGGTGCGAATTTGCTTCCGATGCTTACAATCCGCTGGTCGGTGCCTTCAATGCGACTCCGTTGCCTCCAGCATACTGAGAATCTGACGCTGACGCCGGCTCTGGCTCTGGCTCTGGCTCTTGATCTTGATCTTGATCTTGATCTTGATCTTGATCTTGATCTTGACCCCCGGTGTCAGGGTAGTTGTCGTGTCCCCCGCTTTTTGAAAAGCATTCCGGGGGCGGCAAGAGTATGGTCATGCCTTTCTATT
>NZ_JBIBGE010000059.1:0-18414 GCF_042956345.1 Pseudomonas sp. NPDC008258 | reverse complement strand
GGTTTGTTGATGTGTTTGCTCGCACGAACATCATCCATCAAACCGGCGTTCTTGTTTCTGTCTTTCCCGGGATTCCGTGAAGAACCAAAAAAAAGGGCTGCAGTGCAGCCCCTTTTTTCGCCAGATGTAAGGACTCAGTCGGACTGGGCCAACTGATCACAATCACTTTCCGCCGTGGTTTTTTCACGGCGAGTGCGCATACGGATATTCAGCGCCTCCACGGCCAGCGAGAAGGCCATGGCGAAGTACACATAGCCCTTCGGAACATGAACGTCGAACGCTTCGGCGATCAATACGGTACCGACGACGACCAGGAAAGCCAGTGCCAGCATCTTCAGGCTTGGATGGCGTTCGATGAACGCGCTGATGCCACCTGCGGCCATCATCATCACCATCACCGCGACGATGATCGCTGCCACCATGACAGGTACGTTCGACACCATGCCCACTGCGGTGATGACCGAATCCAGCGAAAACACGATATCGATGATCGCGATCTGTATGATCGTGGCGATGAAGCCTCGGCCAATCCCGGCCGTTTCGCTGGCTTGTTCTTCTTCACCTTCCAGGCTCTGGAACATTTCCGTGCTGCTCTTGTACAGCAGGAACAGCCCGCCAAAGAACAGAATCAGATCACGACCGGAGATGCCCTGACCGAACACCTGAAACAGATCGCGGGTCAGTCCCATGATCCAGGTGATCGACAGCAGCAGCAGGATGCGGGTCACCATCGCCAGGGCCAGGCCGAAGAAGCGGGTGCGCGCACGCATATGCGGCGGCATGCGCCCGACCAGGATTGCAATCATGATGATGTTGTCGATGCCCAGAACAATCTCGAGGGCTGTGAGTGTAAAGAAGGCAACCCAGATCTCTGGGCTGGTAAGCCATTCCATATCGTGTACCTGTCAATGTAGAAGCCCGGCGCTGCGGGCAGGAGGATAAAAAAGGAGGCGGACCCGCTGGGGTACCGCCTCAAAGATGCGCAGTAGCGTCACCGTGGAGCACGTCATCGAGGGCATGGCAGGGTGACCAAACCACTGCCCGTTCATCGATGACCTGATGGTCCCTGTCGACCGATCAGTCAGTGAGCAGTGATCGACCCTCCATCTGTTCGGGTTTCGGGAGGGCCATCATCTGCAAGAGAGTAGGGGCAATGTCGCATAGCCGCCCATTCGCCAGACGGGTGTTGCGGGTGTCCCGGCCCACCAGGATCAGCGGTACCGGGTTCAACGTGTGCGAGGTGTGGGCCTGACCTGAGTCAGGGTCCATCATCTGCTCGACATTGCCGTGGTCGGCGGTAATCAGGCACTGGCCGTTGACCTTGAGAATGGCCTCCACCACCTGAGCCAGGCAGTCATCCAGTGCTTCAACGGCGCTGACGGCGGCGTCGAATGAACCGGTGTGGCCGACCATGTCGCCGTTGGCGTAATTGCACACCACCAGGTCGAAACGCTGGCTTTCGATGGCATCGACCAGTCGCTCGGTCAGCTCGGGGGCACTCATCTGCGGCTGCAGGTCATATGAGGCGACCGCAGGCGAGGGGATCAGGATCCGTTCTTCGCCATGGAAGGGCTGCTCCCGCCCGCCGTTGAAGAAGAATGTCACGTGGGCATATTTCTCGGTTTCGGCGATTCGCAGTTGGCGTTTGCCCAGGCCAGCCAGATATTCGCCCAGGCTGTTGGCGATTTCTTGCGGTGCGAATGCGCAAGGGCAGGGCAGGTCTTCGGCGTATCGGGTCAGGGTCAGCAACTGGCTTGCTGGCATCACCAGCGGGCGCTCGAAGCCATTGAAACCGGGCGCAATCAGTGCCTGGCTCAGTTGGCGAGCACGGTCCGGGCGGAAATTCATGAACAGCAGGGCATCCTCGGGCTGAACCGGCGCCGGCTCACCGATGATGGTCGCACTGACGAATTCGTCGCTCTCGTCCCGGGCATAGGCCTGGGCCAGTGCGGCGCTCGCCGACTCCGCATGGAACTCGGCTTGGCCCTGCACCATGGCACGGTAGGCTTTTTCCACCCTCGGCCAACGGTTGTCCCGATCCAGCGCGAAGTAGCGGCCTACGACAGTGGCAATACGGCCATGCCCCAGTTCGGCCAGCACCCCTTCCAGCGCCTGGATGGATTCAGCGGCGCACTTGGGGGGGGTGTCTCGCCCGTCGAGGTGCGCATGCACGAAGAACCGCTCCACCCCCAGTCCTACCAGGACTTTGCAGGTGGCCAGAATCTGGTCGATGTGGCTGTGCACACCGCCTGGCGACAGCAGCCCCATCAGGTGTACGGCGCCGCCGCGCTGCCGGGCCTGCTCCACCAGTTCAAGCAGGGCCGCATTGCGCGCGAACTCGCCACTGGCAATGGCCTGGTCGATGCGGGTCAGGCTCTGATACACCACGCGGCCCGCACCCAGGTTCATGTGCCCGACTTCGGAATTGCCCATCTGGCCTTCGGGCAGCCCCACGGCCAGGCCGCTGGTGGCGACCTGGCTGTTGGGGTAGTGCGCCAGCAGCGCATCCAGATTAGGTGTGCAGGCGGCGGCCAGGGCATTGGACTCGCGCGCCTCGCGCAAGCCGATGCCGTCAAGGATGATCAGTGCACGGGTGCTCATCGCCAGGCCCTCAGAAGATGTAGTCGGTGGTGAGGAAGGTCGACTCGCGGTTGCCGATGATCTTGCTGATCAGCTCCTTGTTGGCACCCTGGAACTTGGTGGCGACCAGCGTGCGGATGGAAAAGACCCGCAAGGCGTCATGCACCGACAAGGTGCCTTCGGCACTGTTCTTGCGACCGTTGAAGGGGTAGCTGTCCGGGCCGCGCTGGCATTGGGCGTTGATGTTGATTCGGCCGACCTGGTTGGCGAAGGCGTCCACCAGGCGCCCGACTTCAGCGCTGTCGTTGCCGAAGATGCTCAACTGCTGGCCGTAGTCCGAGTCGAGCACGTAGTCGATGACTTTATCCAGGTCACGGTACGGGACCACCGGGACGATAGGGCCGAACTGTTCTTCGTGGTACACGCGCATGTCGGCGCTGACCGGGTACAGCACCGCCGGGTAGAAGAACGAACCGCGAATGGCGCCACCGCCGGCATTGACGACCTTGGCACCCTTGGTTTCGGCATCGGCCACCAGGGTTGCCAGATAGTCGGTCTTGCCCGGCTCAGGCAGTGGTGTCAGCGCAACGCCTGGCTCCCAGGGCATGCCCGGCTTGAGGGCAGCAACCTTCTGATTGAATTTTTCGAGGAAGGCGTCAACCACGTCCTCGTGTACGAACAGGATCTTCAACGCCGTGCAGCGTTGACCGTTGAACGACAGTGCGCCGGTGACTGCTTCTTCCACGGCATTGTCGAGATCGACCTGAGGCAGCACGATGCCAGGGTTCTTCGCATCCAGCCCCAGGGCGGCGCGCAGGCGGTGCGGGCGGGGGTGCAGCTTTTTAAGGTCGCTGGCTGCCTTGTGGGTGCCGATGAAGGCGAAAACGTCGATCTTGCCGCTGGCCATCAGGGCGCTGACCGTTTCCCGGCCGCTGCCGTAGATCACGTTGATCACACCGGCCGGGAAGCTGTCGCGGAACGCCTCGAGCAGCGGACGGATCAGCAGCACACCGAACTTGGCCGGCTTGAAGACCACGGTGTTGCCCATGATCAATGCCGGGATCAGCGTGGTGAACGTTTCGTTCAGTGGGTAGTTGTAAGGGCCCATGCACAGCGTAACGCCCAGCGGCACGCGGCGAATCTGGCCCAGGGTGCCCTGCTCCAGCTCAAAGCGGCTGGAGCGGCGGTCGAGGTCTTTCAGGGCGTTGATGGTGTCGACGATGTAGTCGCACGTACGGTCGAACTCTTTTTCGGAGTCCTTGAGGTTCTTGCCGATTTCCCACATCAGCAGCTTGACCACCGCCTCGCGCTGTTTGCGCATGCTGGCGAGGAAGGTTTCGACATGCTGGATGCGCTCGGCCACGCGCATGGTCGGCCAGGCGCCCTGGCCGTTGTCGTAGGCCTTGACCGCCGCATCCAGCGCGACCAGTGCGGTGTTGGCGTCCAGCAAAGGCGCGCTGCCCAGTACCACCTGGCGATCTTCGCCAGCGTCCGTCAGGTAGACCGGACTGCGTACAGTCACTACAGGGCCGCCCCAGTGACGCAGTTGGCCATCCACCAGGTACTCGCGCTGTTCGATCGGCTCGCCAAGTCTATAAGCTTCGGGTACTTGCTCGGTGGTGGGGAAGAGGGTGCCGAGAGGGGAAATCGTATTCATGCTTCTACCTTTTTATGTTTCTTGTCTGAGGCGCACTTTGCGCGGGGGATGTCAGGCTTGGGCAGCTTTGCAAATCGCGCCGAAAGCTGCAGGATCCAACGAAGCGCCACCGATCAGCCCGCCGTCGATATCGGCTTGCTCGAACAGCTGCGCGGCGTTGTCGGCCTTTACGCTGCCGCCGTAGAGCAGAGGTATGTCAGCGGCAGCCACGGGATCGTGCTCGGCCAGCAGTTCACGGATGTAGCGATGGACCGCCTGGGCCTGGGCGGGCGTTGCGGTTTCGCCCGTGCCGATTGCCCATACCGGCTCGTAGGCGATAACGCCCCGCGCCAGATTTGCGATACCCACCTGATGCAGGACGGTGCGCAGCTGGGCGCCGATCACGGCGTTGGTGTTGCCGGCACGGCGCTGGTGGATGGTTTCGCCCAGGCACAGTACCGGGACCAGGTTCGCGCGCAGCGCCGCTTCGAACTTCATGGCGACCAGCGCATCGGTTTCGCCATACAGGCTGCGGCGCTCGGAGTGGCCAACCAGTGCGTAGTTGCAACCCAGGTCCGCGAGCATTTCTCCGCTGACTTCTCCGGTGAAGGCACCTTCAGTGCGCTCGCTCAGATTCTGCGCTCCAAGGGCGACCGAGGTTTCGCCCAGCAGGTCGCAAACCTGAGCCAGGTAAGGCAGCGGTGGGCAAATGGCAATTTGCACGCCCTCCAGCCCCTGCAGTGCGGGCAAGAGTCCACTGATCAACTGGGCGTTCGCGGTGCGAGTGCCGTGCATTTTCCAGTTGGCGATTACAAGTTTTTCGTTCATCTGCGATCTCCTGCGTCAGCCACGGTCTGCGAGCAGCGCTGCGGCGCAGTAGGGCGCCTCGCCAGTCAGGGCTTCTTCGATGCGTAGCAGCCGGTTGTATTTGCCTACACGGTCGGAACGGCACAGCGAGCCAGTCTTGATCTGCCCGGCCCGGGTGCCCACCGCAAGGTCGGCGATGGTGGTGTCTTCGGTTTCACCAGAACGGTGAGAAATCACCGCGTTGTAGCCGGCCTGTTGGGCGAGGCGAATGGCATCGAGGGTTTCGCTGAGCGTGCCGATCTGGTTGTACTTGATCAGGATGGCGTTGCCGACGCCCTGGGCGATACCCTCGCGCAGGATCGACGGATTGGTGACGAACAGGTCATCACCCACCAATTGCGTGCGCTCGCCCAGCGCCTGGGTCAGCAGTGCCCAGCCCTGCCAGTCGCTTTCATCCATGCCGTCTTCGATCGACAGAATCGGGTACCGGTCGCGCAACTGGCCCAGGTACTCGGTGAAGCCGGCGCTGGAGAAGCGTTTGTTCTCCCCGGCCAGTACGTACTCACCGTCTTCGAAGAATTCGGAGGCCGCACAATCCAGCGCCATGCTGATATCGACGCCCACCAGATAGCCAGCTCGCTCAATGGCCTCCCGGATCACCACCAACGCCTGCTCGTTGGAGTCGAGCGATGGTGCGAAGCCACCCTCGTCGCCCACTGCGGTATTCAGGCCGCGTTCGGACAGGACTTTCTTCAGGGTATGGAACACTTCGGCGCCCATGCGCAGTGCTTCGCGGAAGCTCGTAGCACCAATCGGCTGAATCATGAACTCCTGAATGTCGACATTATTGTCGGCGTGTTCGCCGCCGTTGATGATGTTCATCATCGGTACTGGCATGCTGAACTGGCCGGGGGTGCCGTGTAGCGCGGCGAAGTACTCGTACAGTTCCTGGCCGTTGAACTGAGCGGCAGCTTTGGCAGTGGCCAGGGAAACCGCCAGAATGGCATTGGCCCCAAGCTTGCCTTTGTTCTCTGTACTGTCCAGGTCTATCAGCGCTTGGTCGATAGCGCGCTGATTGCGGGCATTCATGCCGCGCAGGTGGTCAGCGATGGTCAGGTTGATGTGCCCGACGGCGTTCAACACGCCTTTGCCGTGATAGCGTTTGCCGCCATCACGCAGTTCAAGCGCTTCCCGGCTGCCGGTCGATGCGCCCGACGGCACGCTCGCTACGCCTCGTTGGCCACCGACGAGCGTCACCTGTGCTTCCACCGTAGGGTTGCCACGCGAATCCAGGATTTCGCGGGCGATGATCTGGGCGATGCTGGCGTCGTTATCTGTCACGGTGGCGGTCTCTTGTGCGCTGGCGATGGCAAGCAGTTCCTGCTGCTCTGCGTATTGCTGGCGGATATCGAAGTCACGCGGCCATGCATCCTCGGCCGGGTGATCCTGTGCAGCGTCTTGTCTCGACTGGCTCATATGCGCAACATCCTCCTGCTCAGCGGATTTCGTCGCCTACGCGTAACACGCGCAAGGTGTTGGTACCGCCTTGGGCGTGGGCGTGATCGCCTTGCGTAATCAGCACGTGGTCACCGGCGCTGACCACACCTTTTTCGACCAAGGCCTCGACAGCTCGCTGATGCACTTGCTCGAACGACAGGTGTTCGGTGCGCAATGGCAGAGTCTGCACGCCTCGGAACAAGGCGACGCGGGTCTGCGTGCGCGGATTGTCGGAGCAGGCGTAGATCGGCAGGTGCGAACGGATACGCGACATCAGGCGCGGGGTGTCGCCGCTTTCCGTCAGGCTGATGATGGCCTTGACGCCGTTCAGGTGGTTGGCGGCGTACATCGCTGACAGCGCGATGGTCTCGTCGATGCGCTGGAACACTTCGTCCATGCGGTGCTTGGAGCGCTGGGCCTGAGGGTGGCGCTCGGCGCCGGCAATGATGCGCACCATCGCTTCTACCGTCTGCACCGGGTAAGCGCCGGCAGCCGTCTCGGCAGACAGCATCACGGCGTCGGTGCCGTCGAGCACGGCGTTCGCCACATCGAACACTTCGGCTCGGGTGGGCATGGATTGGGTGATCATGGTTTCCATCATCTGGGTCGCGGTGATCACGACTCGATTGAGCGAGCGCGCGCGGTCGATGATCAGCTTTTGCACCGCTACCAGTTCGGCATCACCAATTTCCACACCCAGGTCGCCGCGGGCCACCATCACGCCTTCGGAGGCTTCGATGATGGCATCGAGTACCTGACGATCAGCAACCGTTTCCGCGCGTTCGATCTTGGCGATCAGGCCCGCTTCACCGCCGGCTTCCAGCAGGAGCCGGCGGGCAAGGTGCATGTCCGCAGCATCGCGAGGGAACGACACGGCCAGATAATCCACTTGCATCATGGCTGCGGTGCGAATGTCTTCGCGATCCTTGTCTGTCAACGCCGATGCTGAAAGACCACCGCCTTTGCGGTTGATGCCCTTGTTGTTGGACAGTGCGCCGCCAATCAGTACCTCACAGACCAGGTGATGGGCGTGGGCTTCCAGCACCTGCAATTCGATTCGCCCGTCGTCGAGCAGCAGGATATCACCCGCATTGCTGTCGTTGATCAGGGCCTCATAGTCGATACCGACCGCTTCGGCGGTGCCGGCGTGCTTGTCCATTTTCGCGTCGAGGATGAAGCGCTGACCCTTTTCCACCCACACCTTGCCTTCGGCGAAGCGGGCAATACGGATCTTCGGGCCTTGCAGGTCAGCCAGGATCGCCACGAAGCGGCCATGCTTGCGCGCCATCTCGCGTACCCGCTCGGCCCTGGCCAGGTGCTCGTCAGCCGAACCATGCGAGAAATTCAGGCGCACGACATCCACTCCGGCTTTGATCAGGCCCTCGATCGCTTCTGGCGACTCGGTGGCAGGTCCAAGGGTGGCAACTATTTTTGTTCTTCGCTGCATGGCTCAGATTCCTTTAAAGCGTACTTGTATGTGTAAAAAGGCAATCATAACAATCACATGGCGGCCCGCTCCAACCGGGCACGAAACTCAGCTCTCACAGCTTTATTACGAAATAAAGCGGCATCGAGTGGCTGCCCGGGCAGCCATGGAAGGTGGTTTGTCTGCTGAAGAAAGATTGGCATATTGACACTTACAAATGCAATGTTATTTTTGGGGCTCGTCGCACGGGCGAGCGGTCCTTTCTGGCACTGCCTGCCAGCGCCTTCCCCGTGTCGAGGTTGCGTCCGCGTGGCGCATGGCTTGTTTAGATCCACAACAAAAAAGCCCGGCAATGGCAGGCATGGGCACCAATTTCTAAACCAGGAAAATTTGAAGATGCATCCAGTAACCCAGGGTTTCACCGCGCTTGCCGTCTCGCTTGCCTGCGCCATGGCGCAAGCTTCGGAGCAGTCAGAATCAGAGGGTTTCATCGAGGGCAGCAGCCTTCGTTTGCTCAACCGCAACTTCTACTTCAATCGCGACTTCCGTGACGCCGCCCCCGGGGACCAGAGTTATCGGGAGGAGTGGGCGCACGGCATCATGGCGTTCTACGAGTCGGGGTTCACTCAAGGCACTGTGGGCTTCGGCGTGGATGCCTTCGGGCTGCTGGGGCTCAAGCTGGACAGTGGGCGGGGGCGCTCAGGCGCAGGCCTGTTGCCGGTAGACGGCGATGATCGGCCTGAGGATGACTATTCCAGTGCTGGCGCTGCTGTGAAGGTGCGTGTGTCCAATACCGAATTGCGTTATGGCAACATGCGTACTGAAGCCCCCGTTTTCGCAACCGGCGATTCCCGCTTGTTGCCCGAGACGGCGACAGGCTTGTTGCTGCAGAGCAAGGAGATCGAAGACCTTGACCTGCAGGCTGGTCATTTCACTGCTTACAAGCTACGTAACTCGAGCAATCAGGACGGCGATCTCTACCTCAACTATGGTGAGGGACGCATAGGGCGATCCATCGATTTCGTCGGTGGGACCTACGCGCTCAGCAAGCAGCTCAGCGCCAGCTTGTACGCGTCGGATTTCGAGGAGACCTGGCATCAGTATTACGGCAACCTGAATTATGTGCTGCCACTGACCGATACCCAGGCACTGGACTTCGATGCAAACCTCTATCGAACCCGCGACAGCGGCAAAGCCCTGCAGGGCGAAATCGACAACACCACCTACAGCCTTGCACTGGGTTACACCTTCGGCGCCCACAAGCTGACACTCGCCCACCAGCAGGTCGACGGCGACACGCCGTTCGACTTCGTCGGGGGTGATTCGATCTTCCTCTCGAACTCGGTCAACTACTCTGACTTCAACGGCGCCAACGAGCGCTCCTGGCAGGTACGTTACGACCTGGATTTCGCCGGTTACGGTGTACCAGGCTTGAAGTTTTCTGCCCGCTACGTCCGGGGTGACCACATCGATGGCAGCAAGGCCGACCCTTTCGGGGGGTACGCGGGGCTGCAGGGGGAGGACGGCAAACATTGGGAGCGTAACCTCGATCTGCGCTATGTCGTGCAGTCCGGCGCGGCCAAAGACCTCTCGCTGCGCCTGCGCCATACCACGCACCGGGCCAACGAGGCCCAGGCTGAGGGGAACGTGGATGAAGTTCGGGTAATCGTGGAATACCCGCTCGAGCTGCTCTGACTCATCTGATGGGGAGTCGATCGATACCAGGGCTGCGTGCAGGCCTGGTATCGGCTCAGGCTGCCGCAGTTCAATCCAGCCGCGAATCAAGGATTACACAGTTTGATGAATGTCAGAATGATTGCAGTAGGGCCACGGGCTGCCCTCGGATTTGCCTGCCTGGCACTCCTGAGCGCCTTGCTGGGCGCTTTTGCGCTCCAGCAGATCCATGAGGTTCAGGCCGAAGCGCTCGATATCAAGGACAATTGGCTTCAGCGGGTGCGGGCGTTGGGTACTGCCAACGCGGCCCTCAATCGATACCGAATGGGATCCATGCAACACATTTTGTCGGTCAGCCCTGAGCAGATGCAGACTTACGAAGAGCGTACGGCGGGCCGGTTGCAGCAGGTTCGGGAGCAGATGCAGCGTTATGCGCAGTTATTGCAGACCGATCAGGAACGCCAGGGGATGCAGGCATTCGTTCATAGCCTCGAGGTGTATGCCAAACACCATGATGCCCTGCTGGCAGTGTCCCGTACCGGAGACAAGGCCGGAGCGCGTGCCTACCTGATGTCCGTGCGTGATGCCTATGACCAGATGACACGCGAGTTCGATGCCCTGATCGAGCAGGCGGACGCCGGTGCCCGACAGGCCAGTCTGAGGTCCGAGGCCGCCTATGCCCGCGCGGTGAAAGGGGTTCTCCTGGTGCTGCTGCTGGTTTGCGTATGCACCATATTGATTGCCTGGTTGCTCACCAGGAGCATCACCACGCCCCTCAGGTACGCGCTTCAGGTCGCCGAGAGGATCGCCAGGTCCGATTTGACGCAGGCCATCGTGCCAACCGGCAATGACGAGGCGACCCGGCTGATGCAAGCACTGCAGCACATGCAATCGAGCCTGCAGCAGACGCTGCGGCAAATTGACGGATCCTCCACCCAATTGGCTGCGGCCGCCGAAGAGTTGACCGCAGTTACCGAAGAGGGCCGCCGGGACAACCAGTTGCAGCACGCTGAAATCGAGCAGGCGGCGACGGCGGTGACCCAGATGACCAGTGCCACCGAAGAGGTGGCGCACAATGCGGCGCAGGCCTCGCAGCTTACCCGCGACGCGCGGGAGACAGCGCTCGCGGGCAAGCACAAGATGGACGATGCGTTGCTGTCGCTCAATGAATTGATACGCGAAGTGCTGGCCAGTGCCGATCAGGTGCAGGGCTTGAGTGAGGCGGCGCAGGGTATTGGTCGGGTGCTGGATGTGATTCGCACCATCGCCGAGCAAACCAACTTGCTGGCTCTCAATGCTGCCATCGAGGCCGCACGGGCAGGCGAGGCAGGGCGTGGGTTCGCGGTGGTTGCCGACGAAGTTCGCGGCCTGGCTCATCGCACGGCGCAATCGACACGCGAGATCGAGTCCATGATCACTGCCATGCAACAGGAAACCAGCATTGCGGTGCACACCATGCACGCGAGCACGAGCCGTACGCAGGAGACCTTGGCTTTGGCCGAAGCTGCAAGCATGGCGCTGCAGACGTTGCTCTCGAGCAGCGAGCAAATCAACGAGCGAAACCAGGTTATCAGCAGTGCAGCAGCCGAGCAGACGGAAGTGGCCAGAAGCACCGACCGTAACCTGTTGGCGATTCAGGAATTGTCCGTGCAGACATCTGCAGGTGCTTTGCAGACTTGCGCGGCAAGCCAGTCGCTTGCACGTCTTGCCCTTGAGCTCAGTGATCTGGTGCGACAATTTCGCATGATTGCCCACTGACGCGGACCTGACGAAGCGCTGGCAACTTCGCGTATACTTGCACTTGTTGGCGCCGATAATCAATGAATTGGTCGCCGCTTATCCAGGCTTCTTCACTTTTGGTTCATTGCTATGGCATCCAGCACCCTCGTCCAGCGTATCGTTTTCGACATCAGGCACAAGATCCAGCTTGGCGATATCAGTACCGGCTCCCATTTGAGCGCGCAGAAAGTCGCCGATGACTTTCATGTCTCGCGCTCTCCAGCCCGTGAGGCGCTGACCGTGCTGGCTGAACAGGGCGTGCTGGAGCAGTTTCCGAATCGCGGTTTCTTCGTGATCGGCATTCCGGAAGGTGCCGGCGAAGCACTCGACGAGATCACGGCCAACGAAGAACCGCCGGAGTACTACAAGCTTTCCGAAGACTGGCTGAACGACGCGATACCCGCTGAGGTCACCGAAAAGTACCTGCGCGAACGCTACGATCTGACCAAGTTCCAGGTCATCGACATCCTTAACCGTGCGGCCAAGGTCGGCTGGGCGGAGCCCAAGCCCGGCTACGGCTGGCGGTTTCTGGATGTGGCGAAAACCCCCGAGACGCTGCAGCAGATCTACAAGGTCCGTTCCCTGATTGAACCGGCGGCACTGCTGGAAAGCGATTTTCACTACGACCTGGAAGTGCTGCGACGGTTGAAGAAGGAGCAGAAAGACCTGCTTTCGGGTGGCATCGACACGCTGCCAGCCGATGTCCTGCTCAAGTCTGGCATTCGTTTCCACGAGGACTTGATCAAGCTGTCTGGCAACCCGCTGTATCACATGATTCTCAAGCAGTTGAACAATATGCGGCGGTTGCTCGAGTACCGCTCCATGATCGACCGCAAGCGCTTGTATACCCAGTGCGCCGAGCACTTGCGGATGATCGAACTGGTGGAAGAGGGGAATAACCTGGAGGCAGCGCACCTGATGAAGCGCCACCTCAGTGGTTCGTTCGCGCGCAAATCGCCCATCCTCGAGCTGCGTCGGGCAGGGCAGTCGCCAGCCCAACAGCTCGAAAGCGAAGTGCCTGCGCTCTAGAGCGGCTCAGTCAGCATCCTCTGGCTGCTCGGCAGCAATCCTCGGGTTCTGGCGCGCCAGCCAGAACTTGAGGACAGGCTCGGCGCACAGCATCACGACTACCAGGCGCATGATCTGCATCGCCGTGACCATGCCCGCGCCTAGGTGCAGGGCTTCGGCCGTCAGATACATCTCGGTGCTGCTGCCAGGCATCATGCCCAGTGCCAGCGACAACACTGGCATGCTGGTCAACCAGCCAAACCCCCAGGCGAACAGAAAGGTGCTGGCGATCATCGACAGGGTGAATACCACCACTTTGACCAGGTACAGCGGCGAGCGGCGGAAGAAGCCGCGGTCGAAGAAGCTGCCCAAGGCGCAACCGATCATCAGCTGGCCATATTGGCTGAGCTCAACCGGCAGGGCTGTGCGCAGGTCGAACGTTGCCGTCACGGCTGCACACAGGGCCATGGGGCCGAACATCCAGGGGTTGGGCAGGCCCAGGCGCTTCCACAGCAGCGCCACCAGTGCGCCGCCTGCGAGCATTGGCCCGAGCCACTGCCACTCGGCTGGCGGCCGCGGCTCCACGGCTCCAGGGCTCATGTGCATCAGCAGGAACATCGCCGGCGGCACGCTGAGCACGATCAGCACCAGGCGAATGCTGTGCGCGGCAGCGATCTGGCTGACGTCGGCGCGATAGCGCATACCCAGCTGGATCATCTCGGCGAAGTTGGCCGGCATGAAGGCGAAATAGGCAGTGGTCAAGTCCATACCCTGCCGGCGCATCACGGCGATACCGATCAGTGCCAGCACCAAGGTCAGGAACGCTGCGGTGAGCATCATGGGGAAATGACTGGCGATCTCCTGCAATACCGGCTGGGTGAAATGCAGGCCGATGGACGTAGCGATCATCCATTGACCTGATTTTCGTCCATTGGGTATTTCGGCGATCAGCCACCCGCCGCAGCGCACGAAGATCACCGCCAGCATCGAGCCGATGATCCAGGGCAGTGGCCAGTGCGCTGCACTGGCAAGCAGTGCGCCGACGATGCCTACCAGGGGGGTGGCCCACCAGGTTTTCAGGCTTGCAAGCATGGGCTCTTCACTTCAGTGGATAAAGGCGTCGCAGTTCGGCGATCTGCTCGGGGGTCAGCGTCTTGAACTTGTGCTGGAAGATCAGCAGGAACAGTTGCGCCGTTGCCTCGAGTTCTTCGGTGGCATCGACAGCCGCGTTCAGGTCGCTGCCGGCCACCACCGGGCCATGATGCGCAAGGAGCATGGCGTGGTGTTTGCTGGAGAATGACCGCACCGCTTCGGCCAGGGCCGGATCGCCCGGGGCGTAGTACGGCACCAGCGGCAACTTGCCGACGCGCATGGCGTAGTAGGCCGTGATGGCGGGCAACAGATCATCGGGGTCCAGGCCATCGAGTACCGAAACGGCCACCGAGTGTGTGGAGTGCAGATGCACCACGGCGCCGCTGGTGGGGCGCTCCTGATACATCGCCAAGTGCAGCATGAGCTCTTTGGAGGGCTTGTCGCCACTGATGTGCCGGCCGTCCCAGTCAAGTTTGGTCAGGCGTGCCGGATCCAGTCGGCCCAAGGAAGAACCGGTAGGTGTGAGCAACCAGCCATCGTCCAGGCGCACGCTGATGTTGCCGGTGCCTCCATGAGTCAGGCCACGGTCATACATGGACTTGCCCAGCAGAACGATCTGTTCCCGTTCCTTGTTCTCGTTCATGGCGCTACCTCCAACGCTTTGCTGAAGAAGTCACGGGTACCGAAGTTGCCGGATTTGAGCGCCAGTGCCACTGGGCGTTGGCCCAGGCCCAGGGTCCATGGCACACCCGGATCGATCGATGCGCCGATGCGCAGCGCTTCAACGCCCAGCGCTTTCACCACGGCGCCGGATGTTTCGCCACCCGCCACAACAAAGGTGTTGACGCCCAGATCCTGCAAGCCCAAGGCAGTTTGCGCAAGCGCGTGTTCCACAATCTCGCCAGCGGCAGCGACGCCCAGGCGTGCCTGCACGGCTTTGACGGCTTCGGGCCTGGCGCTGGCGTAAATCAGCACCGGCCCTTGCGGCAGCAGCGGGCGCGCCCACTCCAGTGCTTCGCTGACCTGGTCATGGCCGTCAGCCAGGCGCAGCGGGTCGAAGGCAAAGCTTGGGCGACCACTCTGCTGCCAGTGTTCAACCTGGCCATTGGTGGCCACCGAGCAACTGCCGGACAGTACAGCCGAGAGACCGTCGACAGGCGGCAGATCGGCGGCGGATGAGGCATCCGGCAGGAGCCCGGCGCGCTTGAAGTTGTCCGGCAGGCCAATGGCCACGCCCGAACCGCCGGTGATCAACACGTGGTCAGCCGCCGCTTCGCCGATCACTTTGAGGTCCAGGTTGCTGGTGGCATCGACGATGGCGTAGCCGCAGCCTTCTGCCTGGGCATTGGAGAATGCCTGGCGCACAGCGCCGGTGCCCTGGTTGACGATGGTGTGAGGCACCAGGCCTACCTTGCGAGAAGTCTGCTGCTGCAGCACGCGCACCAGGTTGGCGTCAGTCATGGGCGTCAACGGGTGGTTGCGCATGCCCGATTCGCTGAGCAGTACATCGCCGACGAACAGGTAGCCGTTGAACAGCGTGCGCTGGTTCTCGGGGAAGGCAGGGCAGGCCAGGGCGAATGGGGTGTCCAGGGCATCGAGCAGGGCGTCGGCGACGGGGCCGATGTTGCCTTGGGCGGTTGAATCGAACGTGGAGCAGTACTTGAAGAAGAACTGGCGGCAACCGGCTTGTTTGAGCCAGGCGAGGGCAGCCAGCGATTCCTCCACCGCTTCAGTAGCGGGAAGGGTACGGGATTTGAGGGCGATGACCACGGCGTCGACATCTGCGTCGATCGGGCCTTCAGGCACGCCGATTACCTGCAGGGTGCGCATGCCGCCACGGACCAGCATGCTGGCAAGGTCGGTGCCACCGGTGAAGTCGTCGGCGATGCAGCCGAGTAGAGGTTGGTTCACGGCCGGGTACTCCAGTCAGACGGGGATGGCGCTCCTGTTGGGAGCGGGCTTGCCCGCGATGGCGTCAATCTCGACCCGCAGATGGCGGGCAAGCTGACGACAGCGCGGGCAAGCTTCTGCTTCAGGGCTGGTGTGTCGATCAGCCAGCGATGACGGCGGCGACGGCCTCGCCAAAGGCGCGGCAACCCAGCTTGCCACCCAGGTCGGCGGTGCGCTTGGCCGGGTCTTCCAGCACGGCGTCGACCGCTTGCTCCATGGCCTTGCCAGCTTCGCCCAGTGCAGGCTTGGCATGCTGCTCACCCATCCACTGCAGCAGCATCGCGACCGACAGGATCATCGAAACCGGGTTCGCCTTGTCCTGGCCGGCGATGTCCGGGGCCGAACCGTGTTGGGCTTGTGCGCAGCAGTGGATATCGCTGTGCATGGTGGAGCCGGCCAGGCCGAGGCTGCCGGACAGCTCGCTGGCCAGGTCGCTGATGATGTCGCCGTAGAAGTTGGTGGCGACCAGAACGTCGAAGCGCTCCGGGCTGCGCACCAGGTGGGCGGTGGAGGCGTCAACCAGCAGGTCGTCGAGTTTGACTTCCGGGAAGTCCTTGGCAACGTTGCGTACGCACTCCAGGAACAGGCCGTCGGTCATGTGGAAACTGTTGGCCTTGTGGATGGCGGTGACCTTGCGGTTGCGCTTCATTGCCAGTTCGAAGGCGCGGCGGGCGATACGCTCGCTGCAGTGGCGGGTAATCTTGCGGGTCGACAGCGCCATGTCCGGGGAAGGCATCACTTCGCCCCAGCCGCGAGACATGTTGCGGTCCGGATAGAAACCTTCAGTTGCTTCGCGCATGATCACCAGGTCCATGCTCTTGCCTGGTTTCATGTTCGATTCAATGAACGGGCGGGTGCGCGCCGGGCGAACGTTGGCATACAGGTCAAGGCCAATGCGGAAACCAGCCGAGACGTTACGGCCGCCTTTTTCCGGTGCCGGGTAATCAGCATGGGATTGCGTGCCCAGGATGATGCCGTCGTAGGTCTTGGCCTTTTCCAGCACCTCGTCACGCAGGGTGGTGCCGTACTTTTCCAGGCTGACGAAGCCGACGTCGTCATAATCGAAGCTCAGGCCCAGGTCGAATTTCTTGTTGACGGCCTGCAGTGCCGACATCGAGGACTCGACGATTTCAGGACCGATACCATCGCAGGGAAGAACCAGAATACGCATCACACTCTCCTAAGCATTTTTGTTCGTAGATGAAGCGGCTCGTCGTCAGCGCCACAGGGTGTACGTTAAAGCGACGAAGTACAATCATCGGAGCGATCGACTGTCGTCCGACCGATGCTGTCTCCGGTAGCAGCTCTCGCTGGTGATCCGGGCGCTTTGCATTTTATTGCATGTAAAACCAATTTATGCAACATTTGTTTTGTCTACGACCAACGGAGTGACTGCGGTGAGTATCAAGACGACTGATCTGTGCGACGAATTCGGCGCCAGGGCAAAGGTGCTGTTGCCGATTTTCCAGGATCTGGGGGGGCAGGCAGGCTTTCAAGGCCGCGCTGTTACCGTGAAATGCTTCGAGGACAACTCGCGTATCAAGGAGTTGAGTACCACCCCCGGCGCGGGCAAGGTGCTGGTGATCGATGGCGGGGGCAGTGACCGTTGCGCCCTGTTCGGCGATCATATCGCTGAAGATCTGCTGCGCCACGGCTGGGCGGGTGTGCTGGTCTATGGTTACGTACGTGACAAGGCTGTATTGCGTACCTTGCCGATTGCCATCAAGGCGCTGGGCGTGACCCCCGCAAAGTCGACCAAGCGCAATGAAGGCCAGCTAGGTCTGAGTGTGACCATTGCCGGCCAGGTGATTGCTGAAGGCGATCAATTGTTTGCCGACGAGGATGGTGTACTGGTGCTCGATGCGCCGTTCGAAGAGGGGGCAGCATGATGGCGGCGAAACGTGTTTTTCTGATACATGCCACCCCCGTGGCGGTCGCGCCGATCAACGACGCCTTTGCGCGGCTGTGGCCAGAAGCCGAACTGTGCAACTTGCTGGAAGATTCCCTCTCGCGTGATCTGCGCAGCGCAGGCTCCGTCACCGAGCCGCTCAAGCATCGGTTCCTTGAACTGGCGCGGTATGCGCGCGGAGCAGGGGCTGATGGCATCCTGTTTACATGTTCGGCATTCGGCGAGGCGATCGATGCCTGCAAGAAGGGCATGGATATACCCGTTCTGAAACCCAACGAAGCGATGCTCGAAGAAGCATTGGAGCATGGTGAGCGGGTAGTGTTGCTGGCAACCTTCCCTCCGGCAATCGATTCGATGACAGAGGAGTTGATCGCGGCTGCCAGTGCTCAGGGCAAGCAAGTCCAGTTGCAGCATGCCGTCAGCCCGGCTGCCATCGAAGCCCTCCATCAAGGGGATCATGCCAGGCATGACCGACTGATTGGCGAGATGATCTCGCCGCTTGCCGATGCCGATGTCATCTGTTTCGCCCAGTTCTCGATGACCTCTGCGGCCAGCGGCTGCGCTGAGCTTACAGACACTCCAATTCTGACGACGCCAGACAGCGCGGTGCTCAAGATGAAGCGACTACTCGATGCTTAGGCAGGCTCATTTGCGCTTGTAGATGCTCAGGTGCACGTTGGTATTTTTCAAGTTCGACCGGGGGTGCGCAGGGTGAATCTGCCTGGCATGCCTGGTCGCGCTGAAGGCGGTTCAGGCACTGCCGGCGTTTTTCACCGCCGACCCAGACGCGACATTCACGGCGTAGACACACAACAATAATTGTATTTCAAGTCAAGGTGGTACAAATGCTGTCGTTCCTCGGATATGGCATGATCGTGACCTTCATGGCCCTGATCATGACCAAGCGCCTGTCACCTCTGGTGGCCATGACCACGGTGCCGATCCTTTTCGCGCTGATCGGGGGCTTTGGCCCGGACATGGGCGACATGATGATCGAAGGCCTGCGCAAGGTCGCGCCAACGGCCATCATGGTGATGTTCGCCATTCTCTACTTCG
>NZ_JBIBGE010000058.1:0-18739 GCF_042956345.1 Pseudomonas sp. NPDC008258 | reverse complement strand
AGAATTCCTTTCCGTAGATGGTCGGCGACTGTACAGAACCCAAGCTGCTCCAGGGCCATATTTGAGTTTCTTGGGATTTCAGACAGAGCCTAGATCGGTTAAACCTCCATTAAAGTATTTTAAAGAAAAGCATCTAGCGTCTTCATTTGCAGCCAAGCGGGTTGCTGGCATCCTATGCGAATCATTCACAGCTGCAAACAGAGGTGTTTTATGCGGGCTATTATGAGCACTAAATGGAAGTTTATGTTACCGCTTCTCGGGCTACTCGGAGTGCTTAGCGGCTGCGCCGGACCAATGCCAAAAGCCAGTTCTGACGCGGCCTGGGTAAGCCTGAAAGAGGAACCAACAACCACCTTGATGGCGGAAAGTCTGGACGGCAAGCGGCTCAACGACGGGCGCTACTTCGAGGTACCCACAGGAAAACATACGTTAGGTGCGACGCTGTTCGTTGAAGGGGATGGCGACAGTAACGGATCTACATGCAACGCTAACATCAGCTACAACGATTTCAAACCAGGAAGACGCTATATGTTAGATGAAAGCAGTCTCGGCCACTCATATACACTGAACATTTATAACGCAAACGAGAAGCTGCTAGCGCATGTAGACAACATCACTTGCCCATTGGGATAAAAATTCAGAACCCTTCTTAATTAGCCGCCACAATAATAATAAAAGGGGCGACCCCCGAACCTCCAGCTCAACGAAACTCAGACTACTGCCACTATCCGCATCACAAAAAACTAAAACCTTAAATTCAGACCTCGATGCTCCAGAAGCTACGAACGACAACATTGTGCCTTTCATCTGGATGTGACTGGCAGGTCAAAATCTTCTCATTCTCCCTGCGGCTGAGTCTTGGCCAGACAAACTCAGCCGGCGGTGTCGCCGATCCGGATGCAGAGCTTCACCAAGCAATTTCCAGCCCATGCTCAGCGTTGTGATGAGTTGATCGCAATTGCCACTCACAGCCACCGACACTCAGCAGCAGCAGCAGCAGCTAACCGCAATCCAGCTTGAGCAGAATTTCCACCCCAAACAGATGCGGCTGGTAGCTCCATGATCGGGCAACAGGAACATGACAAATCGCGGTGGGGTAAAAAGTGGGGTAAAAACGCCAAGGGACAAGAATGCCTCAGGCATAAAAAAATCCAGTCACCGCTAAGTGACTGGATTCTTTGGAGTTTTTTGGTCGGGACGGAGTGATTCGAACACTCGACCCCTTGCACCCCATGCGCTTATTTAGTGTATTTTCCTGGAGTTACCTGGCCTGCCACGGAAAGCCTACAAGCTAGTAAATACGAGGCATACAGACTATATTACGTTCTATCTCTGTCCATCAGCATCCACCTATAGCCGGTCGATCCGGTGGGGCAAAAGTGGGGCAAAATTCCAAGGTGATCGACCTTGGCTAGGGGTAGACATTGGCAAAGATCACAGTGAAGCAACTCGAAGCACTCACACCCGCCGATGATGGCAAAACGCTCCGTGAAGAGGGTGGCCTGACCGCCAAAGTTCGTGCAGGTGTGCGCGGCGTTACAGCGCTGTTCCGCTACGAGTTCAAAATGGGCGGAGCCAAACGCGATCAGCGCCTAGGCAGCTGGCCCAAAAAATCCCTAGCGCAGATTCGTGCTGAGCGAGACGAAGTGAGAGCAAGCGTTACTAAAGGTATAGAACCCGCCATTGCCCGAAAGGCAGCTAAGATCGAAGCTCAAGCTGCGGTCGCCGCAACCATTGCTGAAGCCGAACGTCAGGCTGCAGAAAACAAGACGGTCACCGACCTTTTTGAAGAGTGGATGCGCGACGGGGTATCTCGCCAGGACGGCAACGCAGAACTGCGCCGCAGCTTTTCCAAAGACGTGCTACCAGCTATTGGCGATAAACCACTGCGAACCATAACTGAAAAAGATCTGCTCGCCCTCCTGCGCTCGATTAAAGCCCGCGGTCTAAACCGTACCGTCGTTATTCGCAGCAAGGACATCGGTCAGATGCTGAGATGGGCCGAGAAACGCAAGCCGTGGCGCACCCTGATGGTAGACGGTAATCCCGCCGACCTGATTGACGTCAATAAGCTACTTGATCATGACTATCAGGAGCAGCGCGATCGTCTTCTATCCGCTGACGAAATCCAAGAGCTGCAACAAATTTTCACTCGCTTGGTGTGTGAGTATGATGCCTTGCCCGCCGGTAAGAAATACTCCGGCATCCGACCTGTGAATTCCCGCGTGCAATGCGCAGTCTGGATCTGCCTTAGCACGCTCTGTCGCATTGGAGAGCTACTAAAATCCGAATGGCGACATGTCGATCTCGAGAACGGCACCTGGTTCATTCCAGCAGAAGCCACCAAAGGTCATAAAGGTAAACGGCAGGATCACCATGTATTCCTATCATCATTCGCGCTGAACCAGTTCAAACGTCTTAGAGAAGAAACAGGCCACACCCCGTTCTGCTTTCCCAGCAAAGACGAAAGCAGTCATGTGGATACCAAAACAGTCAGCAAGCTGATCGGAGACCGGCAATGCTGCTTCAAGAATCGCAGCAAGCCTTTATCTGGCCGGCATCACGACGACTCACTGGTACTAAGCCAAGGTAACAAGGGCGAATGGACTCCGCATGACTTGCGTCGTACAGGAGCGACCATGATGCAGGAGCTCGGTGTGACATTAGAAATCATTGATCGTTGCCAGAATCACCTGCTGGGAGGCTCAAAGGTACGCCGGCATTATCTGCATTATGACTATGCCAAGGAGAAAAATGAGGCATGGAGCATACTAGGGGATCGCCTTGAAACAATCCTTCGAGCTCCAACGGCTGAAATCTTATGAGAAACTAATCGGAGCGGGAAACGAGACTCGCATCGGGCCTGCGAGCCGTTGAAATTTATAGGTTTTCAGCCATCCCTGAAACAGGGATGGCCTTGATTCTGGACTCATTTTTCGGGACAGGCAAGTGACCTGGTCTGCGGATAATCGGGCCATCCGGCTCAATGGAAGAAATTGACGCCCACCATAATTGCCTTGCTCTGGGATTCTCGCAATGTGAATGAGAGTGAATTCGATCGTGATTGATGACCTACAGTAACCCCTGATTGCCCTCTAGCCGAACCAGATGAATGGCAAAAGCCCTGCAGTGGTAATGCACGAGCAACGGTTACGCACCCATCATGAGTCAGTTTCTAGAAAGACTATCTCAGATTTCAGTGACACTTCTGAAACATCACACTAGACAGTTAGCGAAACCTTGCGTAATGCTGAGAAAAGGTAAGGAAAATCCCTTCAGTTCTCCAGAGCAACCACACACGACCCTACTCGAGGCTAAGATCACAGGAAAATTCACTAACGAAAACGAATTCAACCAATAATCCTTCTAAAAAAATATCAAAAAAAAGTTTTACGTTGACGCCATCATACTCTGGTAGCAAGTATTGCCCTGCATTAGCCGGCTTTATGCCTCGGCGCCGTCAAAATCAAGCGAGCAACTTATCACCAAGGAAGTGTGCACTGAGATGCTTTCGTGTGCTGCAATATTTCTACGCCTGCTATTTGCTAACCAAGGAAGAACTATCAGCAACCAGCATACGGGCTCTACTTTATCTCTACATCGTTTGTTCAGCTTTGGTGTTTACGCCTTTTATTGACCTGACTCGTTGAGTAGGTGCGGAGAGCGCCGGCTATATAGACGTGCTTTATCCAATCTGTGCCAGCTATCTGTCGGTGACGCTCGGCGAAACCACCTACAGCCTGTCCATGGCCCTAGGCAGTGCGTTGGTGGTTCTGGGCAGTCTCATCAACTTTAAGTGCTGTTATAATCCTGTACGTAAAAACTGGAGCTCACCTGATGAATGGTTACTTAATTCGAGCAGCGACCTTAGATGATGCTGAGAACATATTTAGAGCTCACAAAGATTCGGTGGAAAATTTGTGCACTGCGGACTATAACGCCGAACAGATTACGATGTGGCTAGATGGCCGTTCAGCTGAGGCATATAGGGAGGCTATCGTAGCCGGGAACCTCTGGCTTGCGCAGGACGAAATTATCCAGGGTTTTGTTGAGATAGATGGTCATGAAGTCAGCAAGCTGTTCATTTGCGGCAGTAGTGCTGGGAAGGGAGTCGGTAAAGAGTTGCTTAGGCTGGCCTTGACGAAAATACGTAACGCCGGCTATGCAAAGGCATATCTCGAAGCAACCGTGACCGCCGAAAAATTTTACGAACATTTCGGCTTTCGCAAGGTAGGCGAAGGCAACTTTTCACGCGGAAATAGTCCTGTATCCATCGAAATAATTAAGATGGAATTGGACTTGTAATCAGCCTGAGGGGCAACCGCTCACAGCAGTCCGGTATTGATGCGTCTTCGAAGGCAACTGCCTCCGTAGGTCGGTCTTGCGCTCGAAGATGCATACAGGAAGACAGAACATGAGAGGGAAGCTACTTAAAGAAAGTGTCCTAGACCGCAACTTATGCACTCGGCGTGGTGGCTGCGGGCTTTTTTTCCATAACAGTTGATTCGCTTCGATGCGGATAGCGTTACGCCAGTCATAGATGTTGAAGCAGACCAATACCTAGGGTGCGATGAATGAAATGCCGTTATACCTAGGATTGCAGACTGGCACCGTCGCAGCGGAGCTACAGCTTTTCGGTCGAAAACGCAGTGCTGAATAGCGCTGGTTGGGCATTGCTCACAGCGCGCTGGGAGCAAACTCCAGCCGGCTGAAGCCTGGAATCTATGACTCGTCAAAAAAATGCCCCAGCAGTACCTCACCGGGGCCAAGTTCCATATGCAACCTTTAGTTGCTGCGGCCAGCTTCGAGCTCGGCTCGCAACATAATCACTGCCTGGACAATGGCTCGAGCGGTTGATAGCACTTTCACACCTGCAGGGCTGAGCGTCGTCCTACGTGACTCACTGTCAAATAGCTCCACCCCTAACTCTGCTTCCAGCGCGTTGAGATGTTTGCTGACCGCAGGCTGACCAATTCCCAACTGAGCGGCAGCGGCGCTTACTGTGCCGTGGTCGACAGTGGCCAGAAAGCTCTCCAGCTTATTGACGTTCATGTGCTTCACCCGGTCTTAGAGATCCAGCACGATAAGCGGGGACTTCGCACGAGACACGCACGCGGTCATGCAGGTGCTCTTTTCCGAGTCGTCGAGGATATAGTCTTGGTGGTCCACCTCCCCTTCCAAGTAGCGGATTTTGCAGGTTCCACACAACCCGGATTGACACGACGTCTCAACCGGATGCCCCGCATCTTGAAGCACCTGAGCAAGGTTCTCGTGCGCTTGAACGACGACTTCCTCACCGGTGCTGGCGATACGCGCTACGAACGACCCGTTGCTTTGCTCTAAACCAGTCTGCTCCGGGGCTTTGACCGGTGCCTTGAAATGCTCGAAATGGACTGTCCCGACAGGCCAGTGCGCGGCGGCTTCTTTACAGGCATTCATGAATCCGGCAGGCCCGCAGTAGTAAACATGGCAGCCATCGCTGGCGTCCTTGAGTAATGCAGTCAAGTCCAAGCGCTTGGAAGGATCCACCCCATCGAAATGCAGGATGACCTTGCCCTCTCCAATCAGATCTTCCATCTCTTCAGAGAACGCTGCGAACTCGGGGCCCCGGCAGCAGTAGTGGAGTTCATACTCCTGCCTGGCTAACTCCAAAGCATGCATCATGGACTTCATGGGAGTTACACCAATCCCACCAGCAAGCAGGATCGTTCTGCGCGCGTCCTTGCTGAGCATGAAGTTGTTGCGTGGCACGCTGACCCTGACGGTTTGCCCCACCCGCAGTTCATGAACTGCGATCGAGCCACCGGTACCACGCTCGTCCCTCAGCACGCCAATGACATAGCGATGCGGCTCGGCGGGCGAGTTGCTCAAGGAGTACTGCCTGACCATTCCATTGGGCAGATGGATGTCGATGTGCGATCCAGCGGTGAATGGCGGCAGCGCACCACCTTTTGGATCGACGAGTTCGTAGGAGTTGATCCCTTGGGCTTCGCGGGTAACCCGTCGGATCAACAGCTCCAGCAATGCGGGGTTGGGATTTGCTAAGGATGTCATCGTCATTCACCTCTCACCTGGGCACGGGGCCCTGGGCATACCAGGGCCCCGCTTTTTCTTATTGTTCTCTGAAGCTCTGTTCCAGTTGCTCGAACCGCGCGGTGACGAACTCGGCGCGCTCCTTGCCTTTGAGCTTGTCCGCCTCGGTAAGGATCGCAACGGCCTCACGGGCCAGTTTGCGACGGTTGATGACCTCCTGCTCCGGCGTTGCAGCCCTGGGCATGTTGAACACGTTACCGGTGCAGTAGCTGTTCGGCTCGCCTCCCATGTCACGCAACCATTGCGCGAAGCCTGCTGCCGCAGCCTGCGGGTTGCTGCCGCGAATGCCGTCACGCAGCATCTTGCGGAAGGCATAGAGGCCGGCGTCGAACTTGGTTGGGTTCTCCAGCGCGTGCACCGCGATCGGGCGCTGGCTGATGATTGCCTCGTAGTCGCCGGGTGCGTACTGGGCTTCCTTGTAGTTGTGCCGCTCACGGTGGTTGGACGGGATCGGCGGGATGTCGTCGATCTTGTACTTGCCAAAGCGCTCTGGACGGCGCATGGCGACCTGGCCTTCCAGGAAGTCGATGGTCTCGTAACCGACCATGCTCTTGTCACCCACACCACGGGTATCGATGCCAGGGCCCATGACACGCCAGCCGATCATCTTGGCGTTCTCGTCATCCACCGGCACTGTCCAGCGCACGATGTGGAAGCGGCTGAACAGTTTCTTCGCCGAACCGTCTTCCGAGGTGTACGCATGCAGGCTGAGGTTTGGCAACACCTGGTGCTGGATGCGCAGGAACATGCGGTCATCATTCACGCGCCGGGCGCCGGCACAGGCCAGGCTGCGGCCTTGGTGAACGGGGATGAACTGCATGTCGGGAGCAACTTCCATGGAGGCTGCGCCGACTTCGTCGAAGGTGGTGCCCTGGAAGTTTTCACCCACTACGTTCTTCGCAGAGTGCAAGGCCGTCGGGTGGAAATTGTCCGCCGCGTTGTCCTGAACCTGCAGCCAGTTGCAGTGCTGGAAGTTGCTGTAAGGCACCAGCTCGTCGCCTTCCATCACGGTGAAGTTCTGCTCCCATTCCGGGAACGGCGGCTCTTCATCCGGTGGGCCCATGTAGGCGAACACCAGTCCGTGACGCTCGAACGCCTTGTAAGCGCCCTGGCGGATGGAGCAGGCGTACTTCTCACCCTCTTTCTCTTCACCGGCAGGGAACGGCACATGCAGGCATGCCCCATCCACGTCGAAGACCATGCCGTGGTAGCAGCACTTGATGCCCTTCTCTTGAATCGCACCGTACTCCAGCGAAGCACCGCGGTGGCAGCAGTGGGCATGGAGCACACCAACCTGGCCGCTACCATCGCGGAACGCCACGAGTTCCTCACCCATGATTTTGAGGAAGCGAGGGGTATCGGTGAGTTCCAGCGACATGCAGACCGGGTGCCAGAAGCGACGCAGGTATTCGCCAGCTGGAGTACCTGGGCCGGTTTCAGTCAGCTCTGGATCGTGGTCAGGGGTTTTGTTGGTGTAGTAGCCACCGTAGGCGATCAGCTTCTTCGGAACGGCAGTGCCGCCGGCGCCACGTTGGTCATCATGCTTATCGAATTTCTCAGTCATTTTCATTGCCTCAGGCTTTATTGTCAGATACGGGATACGGTATTCGTACTCTGTATACATATTGTTCGAACGCAATGGTGCTACGGGTACTGCTTCAAATGCTAAGGGGCGTCAGTTGATGGATTTGTCGACGAGGGCGCCCGCCTTGATCCAGGGCATCATGTCGCGCAAGCGCTCACCAACCACTTCGATCTGGTGACGCTGCAGCAGGCTGCGCCGGGCAGTGAGCGTGGGATTGCCTGCCTTGTTTTCCAGAATGAAATCTTTGGCGTATTCGCCGTTTTGGATGCTGGTCAACAGCTCGCGCATCCTGTCCTTGGTTTCAGCTGGCACGATCCTCGGGCCGCTGACGTACTCGCCGAATTCGGCGTTGTTGGAAATGCTGTAGTTCATGTTGCCGATGCCACCTTCGTAGATCAGGTCGACGATCAGCTTGAGTTCGTGCAGGCACTCGAAGTAGGCCAGTTCAGGCGAGTAGCCACCTTCTACCAGCGTTTCGAAACCCAGCTTGATGAGCTCGACAGTGCCGCCGCAGAGCACCGCTTGTTCACCAAACAGGTCGGTCTCGGTTTCTTCGCGGAAGTTGGTTTCGATGATGCCGGCTTTACCGCAGCCGATGGCTGACGCATAAGCCAGGGCCAGCTCAACGGCATGACCAGACGTATTCTGCTCGACGGCAATCAGAGCGGGTACGCCATGCCCAGCTTGGAATGTCGAGCGGACGGTATGCCCCGGCGCCTTCGGCGCGATCATGATGACGTCCAAATCAGCGCGCGGTTTGACCTGCCCATAGTGGATGTTGAAGCCGTGGGCGAAGGCCAAGGTCGCGTTGCGACGCAGGTGCGGCTCGACCTGGGCTTGGTAGACCTCGGCGATTTGTTCATCAGGGATCAGCATCATCACCAGGTCAGCTTGCGCAGCCGCCTCGGAAACAGTGCTCACGGCCAGGCCTGCAGCCAGTGCCTTTTTGGACGATGCCGAGCTCTGACGCAACCCGACAATGACATCGATTCCACTGTCACGCAGGTTTTGAGCGTGTGCATGCCCTTGCGCACCGTATCCGATGATCGCCACGCAGAGTCCCTGGAGCAGGCTCAGGTCGGCATCTTTGTCGTAGAACAGCTTCATATTGGTGAGACCCTTTTGTTTTTGTGTTCAGGATTTCGCACTCTGTACTCTGTATACAGAGTTCACAGTCTTGACCTACACTCAGAGCTAGTCAAGGAAAATTTGAATGTCTGAGGAGAACGTGGACAATGCAGCTCTCACTGAAGGAAGCCGAGGCTCGGCAAGGTCAAGCAATGACAAGCACACTCAAGCGAATCCAATCACGTACTGACTACGTTGATGAGGTCTACAAAGCCCTGCTCGACGCAATCAGCGATGGCTCGCTTGCACCAGGGGCAAGGCTGACGCAGGAAGAGATCGCCGAGCAGATGAACATCTCACGGTCGCCAGTGCTGCAGGCCTTGAGACTGCTCAAGAAGGATGGCCTGGTTCAGGACGCTCCAGGTCGTGGTCTGCTGGTGACACCGCTGACGACAGACTCCATCCGCAACCTCTACCTGATCAGGGGAGCCCTGGATAACCTGGCAGCCAAGATGGCCGCGGCGCGCAAAGTTCCGCTCGATCCTGCATTGATCAAGCGTGGTCGCAAGGCGTCCCAGGGCAAGAACATCAAGGAAATGATCGATGCCGACGTGGCCTTCCACAACGCGATCTACGAAGCCTCTGGGAACCCGCTGATCGCGCAAAGTGCGCAGGTCTACTGGGTGCATTTGCGTCGAGCCATGGGTGCAGTGCTGCAGTCTTCTGGCCAACGCGATGCCATTTGGGATCAGCATGAGGGAATCGCCAAAGCGATTGCGGCGGGTGACGTGGAGGCGGCGGGCGCGCTGACTGATGTCCATACAACGCAGGCGAGAGAAAACTTGATCGACCGACTCGGTCATCTGCTTTCGCAAGCGTGAAACAGGCGCCCGGGAAACCGGGCACCCGCTTCGAGTGGCTTATCGGTTGACTACAGATTTAGGCATTGCAAGGCAGATACACGCGGCAAAGGTCAGAGATCCAGCGATGCAGTACAGAGCCAGGTCGGTGGATGAAGTCGCATCCTTCACCCAACCGATCATGTACGGGCTGACAAATCCGGCCAGACTGCCGATAGAGTTAACCATCGCAATGCCGGCAGCCGCTGCCGCTCCCCCCAGAAATGCAGGAGGCAGGCACCAGAATTGGCATAGCCCGGTCATGATTCCCATCGTCGCCAATGACAAGAAGACAAGAGAAACGGTTGGGTTGCCGGCTGTGAGCGTGCTCATCACCAAGCCGAACGCCCCCAGCATTGCCGGCAAGGCTGCATGCCAACGGCGCTCCTTGTGGCGATCGGCACTACGACCGGTGTAGATCATCGCAGCCGTGGCGAATGCGTACGGGATCGTGGTGAGCAGAGAGACCGTTGAAGCCTCCTGGATACCGGAGCTCTTGATCAAGGACGGCAACCAGAAGCTGACGCCGTATAACCCCATCATGAACCCGAAATAGCCCGAGCTGAGCACCCATACCCGCTTGTTCCTGAAGGCGCCGAACACTGAATGGACTTCCTTGGTCCCGCCCTCCTTTTCCAGGTTGCGCTTCAAGGTTTCCTTGTCACTCGGCGATAACCACTTGGCATCATCGATCTTGTCTTGCAGGTAGAACAGCACGACCACACCCGCGATGATGGATGGCAGCGCCTCCAGGAAGAACAACCATTGCCAGGCAGAGTGCCCCATCCAACCGTGCGTGGAGGCCATGATCCAGCCCGACAGAGGGCCACCGACCACCCCCGCCATAGGGATCCCGGTCATGAACATCGCTGTGATCTTGCCCCGGCGAGACGGTGGGAACCAGTAGGTGAGGTACAGAATGATGCCAGGGAAGAAACCTGCTTCGGCGAGACCCAACAGAAAGCGCAGAACGTAGAACTGCATCGGCGTCTGAACGAAGATCATGCTGGCCGACAGGATGCCCCAACTGATCATGATCCGGGCAATCCATCGCCTTGCGCCTACCCGGTGCAGAATGATGTTGCTGGGCACTTCAAACATGAAGTATCCGAGAAAGAATATACCAGCACCAAGACCATAGATGGTTTCACTGAACTTCAACTCATCCAGCATCTGAAGTTTGGCGAACCCGATATTCACGCGATCCAGATATGCGAACACATAGCAAACAAATAGAAAGGGAATAAGTCGCAAGGCTACACGGGTATACAACTGGGACTCAGCGGCTGAATCCTGGACGGCATAAGGTGCCTCTAGAGCATTAGACATGATGCCAATCTCCGAATGATTTTGTATTTGTTGTAGGCGGGCCGTGCAGCAGCGCCGTTCCAGGTTCGGCGCTGCAGAGGTGGGTCAGGAGAACATGTCCGGCTGTTCTGCCACGAGTTGGTCGTAAAGGGGTTGGAAGTGAAGCCAGCCGATGAAGGGACTACCCACATTCTCACGGCTGTAACGGCAGCGCTCCGGCGTCACCAACTTGGGCGTGATCCCACTGGCCTCGATCAGCAGTTGCTGCTGGCAGCACCGCTCCAAGGCGATGAACCAGAATGCCGCCTCATCGATACTGTGCCGGCTGGCCGTGAGCAGGCCGTGATTTTGGTGAATTACGGCACGCACATCCTTGAAGTATTCGCTGACCGACTTGCCCGCCTTCGCCTCAACTGCAACGGCGCCGGCTTCAGCGGTGATTACCACGTGATCTTCAAAGAACACCGCTGCGTCCTGGGTAATCGGCGGCAACGGGCGCCCGGTGGCAGACCAGGCTCCGCCGTAGATAGTGTGCGCATGGCACATGGCGACGATATCGGGGTGCGCTTCGTGGACAGCAGCGTGCAGCACGAAGCCAGCCCGGTTGATCGCGTAGTCGCCTTGGACGACCTTTCCTTCGTGATCCGCGAGGATCAGATTGGACAGCTTCACCTGCGAGAAATGGACGGCCATCGGGTTTGTCCAGTACAGTTCCGGGAACTCCGGATCGCGAACGGTCAGATGACCGGCGAAACCGTAATCAAGACTATGTTTTGCAAACGCCCGGCAGGCTGCAACAAGATGTTTCTTCCGATACTGCCGCTCTTCTTCAAAACACTTGAAGCCTGGCATCTCCGGAAAGATCAGTCCCTGCTGTTCAGGTTGATAGACCGAAATGCGGCGCTTTTCGTTGGATGCTGGTTCAATTCGCAGCAAGGGATCCATAATGCCAACCTCATCTTTTATTGTTGTTGGAGACCCATAGTTGACTTTAGGCGTATGGATTGACAAACGAAGGCTTTTCACCCAAGGTTGAATTAAATTTAGCCTAATCAAATAATAATGAGAAAGATTCCCAACTTCGCCGCTATCAAGGCTTTTGAGGCTGCTGCTCGCCTGGAAAGCTTCGTCGCTGCTGCTGACGAATTGCACTTGTCTCCCTCCGCCGTCAGTCACCAGGTGAGAAAACTTGAGGCTACTTTGGGCATGGAGCTGTTCAAACGACAGCCGCGCTCGGTCGAGGTAACGATCCAAGGTCGTGCCCTAGCTCAGCGTCTCACCACAGCCCTCGACGGCTTGGAGTCGGCACTGTCGATGTGGATGCCCAGTGCGGAGCAGCTGCAGCTCGCCGTCCATTGCGCACCTAGCTTTGCCTCCAAATGGCTCTCGCCTCGTTTGGCACGCCTGGTGAGTGAGCCAAACCCTCTTCACATCCGTTTGACCTCCAGCGCTACGGCCCCCGAGCTCACCCGGCACGAGGAGATCGACATCGCGATCACCTACGGTGCGCCGATCCAGCGCGTCGGCGTAATTTCCGAGCCCTTGGGCCTGGAAACTATCGCACCCTTGAGCTCACCGCGTTTCTTCGACGCATCTGAAACGCTTAAACCTCGCTCGCTCAAGCCGGGATCGTTGATCGACTCCCAGCTCAGCCCTGTGCGATGGAGCGACTGGTTCCGACATGAGGGCGTGGCTGAACGATCGGACTTGGGAGGGCTCTCCTTCGACCGCGCGGCTCTCGCTCTCTCAGCCGCAGCAGATGGGCTTGGCATTGCTTTGGAATCTACCCGCCTGGCGGAGAATGAGCTGCGTCAAGGCTCACTGGTGGTATTGAACGGGCATATGCCTGCGTTGCAGCGCGAGATGCATTTCCTCTGCTATCGAGGATCGATGAGAGGCAGCCGCAAGATTGAACGGTTCAAGGAATGGATCATGAGCCAGATCAACGAGGCGTGAAGCCTCTGCCCTTCCCCGCTCAAACTTGAGTCACGGCCAGGCCCCTCAAGTGCCTGCCACTCCAGCGTTCATCCAGATCATCAGGCCTGTCAGGGTCGCCAGGGAACCCAAGGTGGAGATCAGGATGGTGCGGGAGATCAACCCAGCCTCCCGACGATAAAACTCTGCCAGCATGAAAGGCCCGGTGCCGGTCGGAAGCGCACTGAGCAGCACCGCAGAATTTGCCCACATCGATTGAAGCGTGAACACCTTGAACGCGAGGAACCACGTCAGCAACGGCTGCCCCACCAGCTTGATGGTGACAAGGGGCCAAGGGCTGCTTTTGCCCGCAGCCGACTTGACCGTTTTCTGGCCGAGGAACAGGCCCAGAGAAATGAGCGCACAGGGCGTGGTTGCTGTTGCCAACATATCGAGAAAACTCAGGACAGGGTGAGCCAGCGGAACCCCTGTCATGGCCCAGGCAGCACCAGCGATGGGCGCGATGACCAAGGGATTTTTCGACAGTGCCTTAACGACGACGGCTATCGCTTTGCCGATATGCCGCTCCTCCTGCAAGCCAACCTCAATGCAAATGACCACAACCGCGAACAGGACACACACCACAATGAGCGTCGAAATGAGCGCGGGCTGAAGGCCTGGATGGCCAAAGACGATGGCACAGAGCGGAATGCCAATGTAGCCGGTATTGGCGTAACCAGCGCTTAAGCCGTCGATGCTGGAGCTGGCAAGGCTATGCCCAGTGCACAGTCGCCAGACCAGCGTCCCTGCAAAAATTGCCAAGGTGCCGGCACCGAAGGAAATGATGAAACCAGGTTGCCAGATTTCAGCCCATGAAGCGGTCGCGGTCACCTTGAACAGCAAGGCAGGTAAGCAGAGCCATACCACCATTTTGTTGATCTCGGAGGCAGCTTGGTCTCCAAGTCGATTCGTCTTTCGGCAAATAAATCCAGCGAGGATGAGAGCGAAAATAGGTAAAACGATAGCGAGAACGGTGTACATGACTTCCACAATGACGAGGGTTTTGGGCCTGCATAGATTAGAATCGCCAACCAATGCAGTCCAATGACTATGAAGTAGTCGATTGATACCTCCGGAGCATCAATGATCGAACACCGTCACTTGCGCTATTTCCTGGCCCTGGCTGATCTACTTCATTACGGCAGGGCCTCTGCACAGGTGAACGTGGCCCAGTCCTCGCTAAGCCGCCAGATTGCAGACCTGGAATCCCAGCTTGGGTGCCAGCTCTTTGTGCGCACCTCTCGTTCAGTTGAACTGACCTCGGCTGGTCTAGAGTTTCAGCGCAGCGCGCAACTGGTCATGCAGGCTATGGATTCGGCGATTCGCTCCACCCAGGCCGTGGCCCGAGGTGAGAAAGGAGCGCTGCGCATCGCATTCACGTCCATGATCGCCTGGTCTGGTTTGCCCAAGCTGATCAAGTCCTACGCCGATAGCGCACCCGGCGTAAATCTGGAGCTGAGCGAACTGATCCCAAGTGCGTTGATGAAAGCCGTAGAGTCCGGAGAATGCGATATCGGCCTCACCTTCGAGGCAACGGTTCAGCCTCCATACCAATACCGAGAGCTGCAGCGTGAGTCGCTGAGCATCGCCGTTCCAGCTGATCACCGCTTGGCGCACCAGAAGGTGGTAACCGTCAAAGACCTTATCGATGAACCCTTCATCTTGAGCCCACGCGAAACTGCATCGGCGCTCCACGACGGCATCGTCCAGCTGTGCCGACAAAACGGCTTTGAGCCCCGTGCTCGGATGTATACGCAGCTCCAAGGGACGATCGTGAACCTGGTTGGAGAAGGGCTAGGTGTCTCGATTATTCCAACTGCTATGTCGAAGTCGAACCCAGAGTCAGTTCGATTCGTACGGATCGACGATGCCCCCGAGCTGGCTCTGGGAATGGTTTGGAACACCACCAACTCGAACCCTTGCCTCTCTGCCTTCATTCAGTCTGTGGACGCCCGCATCGACGAGACATGATCGAGTACGAGCGCCGACTCTGATTCGCTAGTGGTTCACCACCCCTTTCGGCATTGATAGGCAGACCACTGCAGCACAAACCAACGCCGCTGCGATGCAGTACAACGCGATGCTGGTCGATCCCGTGGAGTCCTTCACCCAGCCGATCAGATAAGGGCTTATGAAGCCCGCCAAGTTACCGATCGAGTTGATCATCGCGATACCGGCAGCTGCTGCGACCCCGCTCAGAAACGCGGGTGGGTAGCACCAGAACTGACTCATGGCAGTCATGACGCCTATGGCTGCGATCGAGAGGAAGCCGACCGTCAGGAGGGGATTCTGCTCCGTAGTGGTAGCAAGCACCAAACCCATCGCGCCAATCACTGCCGGCACCGCCGCATGCCATCGACGCTCTAACACGTTGTCGGAATGTCGGCCAGTCATGACCATCGCAATCGTGGCCAGTGCATAGGGTATGGTGGTCAGCAGCGAGACTTCAGCAGCGCTCTGAACGCCCGAGTTTTTGATGAGCGATGGCAGCCAGAACGTGATCCCATTCAAGCCCATCATCACCCCGAAGTAGCCTGCGCTCAGCAGCCAAACTTTAGGGTTGGTGAACGCGCTGAATGCGGAATGTCCGTGATGCGGCTGGGCTTCTCCCTGAAGGTTGCGCTTGAGAAGGGCCTTCTCCTCTTGGGTGAGCCACTTGGCATCATCGGGATTGTCACGCAAGTACACCAAGACAACGAAGCCAGCGACGATCGAGGGTATCGCTTCAAGGGCGAACAACCATTGCCAAGCTGAGAAGCCGTGCCAGCCGTGAGTGGTCGACATGATCCAGCCGGAAAGTGGGCCACCCAATACCCCCGCCATCGGAATACCCGTCAGGAACATCGCGGTGATTTTTCCCCTCCGGGAGGAAGGGAACCAATAGGTCAAATACAAGATGATGCCGGGGAAGAATCCAGCTTCTGCTACGCCAAGAAAAAACCGGAGGGTGTAGAACATGGCAGGCGTCTGTACGAACACCATGCAGGCCGACAACACGCCCCAACTGACCATGATGCGAGCGATCCAGCGGCGGGCGCCGACCTTGTGCAGCATCATGTTGCTCGGCACCTCAAAGATGAAATAGCCGAAGAAGAAGATCCCTGCCCCCAGCCCGTAAACGGTTTCGCTGAACTTCAGTTCGTCCAGCATCTGCAGCTTCGCGAAACCCACGTTCACCCGATCAAGGTAGGCGAAGACGTAGCAGAGAAAGAGAAATGGGATCAGTCGAAGGGTCAAGCGCGCGTACAGCTTTGACTCGTCCGGGGTGGAACGCGAATCAAGGACGCAGGCAGCATCAAGAGCAGTAGGCATCTGCCTATCTCCAGTCATTGTTATTGTATGGTGTCAAAGAAGAGGCGCCGCCCTGACGGGCAGCGCCAGAGTATTTACGAGAACATATCAGGCTGTTCAGCCGCGATTTTGTCGTAGAGCGCCTGGAAGTGCAGCCAGCCAATGAACGGGCTACCGACGTTCTCACGGCTGTAACGGCAGCGCTCCGGCGAGACCAGTTTCGGCGTGATGCCCGATGCCTCGATCAGCAGCTGCTGCTGGCAGCAACGCTCCAACGCGATGAACCAAAACGCAGCTTCGTCGATGCTGTGTCGGCTCGCAGTCAGCAGGCCGTGGTTCTGGTGAATGGCGGCTCGTACGTCCTTGAAGTAGTCGCAGACTGCATTACCGGCCTTGGTTTCCACCGCGACGGCGCCGGCTTCAGCAGTGATGACCACGTGGTCTTCGAAGAACACAGCAGCATCCTGGGTGATCGGAAGCAGCGGGCGCCCGGTCGAGGCCCAGGCACCACCGTAGATGGTGTGCGCATGGCACATGGCAACGATGTCCGGATGTGCCTCGTGCACCGCAGCGTGGAGTACGAAACCGGCACGGTTGATGGCGTACTCGCCTTGCACCACTTTGCCCTTGTGATCAGCCAAGATCAGATTAGACATTGTGACCTTGGAAAAATGGACGGCCATCGGGTTCGTCCAATACAGCTCCGGGAACTCGGGATCGCGCACGGTCAGGTGGCCGGCAAAGCCGTAATCAAGACTGTGCTCAGCGAATGCGCGGCACGCAGCTACCAGGTGCTTCTTGCGGTACTGACGTTCTTCTTCGAAGTTCTTGAACTCAGGGATCTCGGGAAAGATGAGCCCTTCCTGCTCAGGCTGATAGATCGAAATGCGTTTCTTCCCGCCTGCAGTTGGGTCAAGTTTGAGTACCGATTCCACGATTACCACCTCTGGTTATTGTTTGGGGTGGTGCCATGGTCTAGATCAGAGATGGCAGTGACAAACGATCCGTTTTCAGGCAAGACTCAATAAAATTCAGCCTTAGGTTTTTTCACCTTCAGGCTGCCGCTGAATCTTGAATCGAGGGAGAACGTGCCCAGCTATACGAGAACGCGACCTTAAGCTCCGCTTCAGTCAGAGGTCGTGCCAGCAAGGCCTGGTTTCTAGGGCGGGTCTGCCGCCCAATCTAGTAAGGTGCGCAATTCAGCCTGAACCAACATGCCCAGACGCTGGAGGCACGGGCGGAGCTGATTGCTAAGTTGAACGCCTTCCACCTGTGGTATGACGAGCTGCTGTCACGGATGCTACCTATGGTGGCGTTCGAGGCACGGCACAATGTGCCACCGGGGTCGGGAATGGAGCAATGGATGGAATGGCGCCGTTCAGCTACCCATTCAAACTTACCCAGCAGCCGGCCAAGTTGGTACCTTATGGGTTTACCCGCAAAGGTTTACCGGTTGGGCTGCAGGTGGGGTGACGGGACGCTTCGCCGATGAGCAGGTGATGCGGGTGTGCAAGGCGTATGAGCAGCATTTTCCGACCACGCATTTTCATGCGCCTATAGTGTGCTAGCTTGAGCAGCCTGCCGCTGAATAGATCTCGCGGCAGGCAGTATCAATTACCCCTCAGGCTTCGCGCATTGTCTCTGGCAAAGAAAGCCGAGGTTACTTGCAACTGCGCCTTGGCATTAAGGGTGAGCGTGCAGCTCGGCACGCACGTTGCGCACTTGCTCCGCCGTCACTGTCGAGGCCTGGTTCGACCAGCCCTGGCGCAGGAAGGTTGCCAGTTCGGCCACTTCGGCATCGTCCATACGCTCGGCAAAGCCGGGCATCGGCAGCACCGAAGGCGCACGCTCGGTCGACGGCGTCGCCGCGCCGGCGAGGATCACGTGCAACAACGCATCGGCATTGGCCGCATTGACCACCGAAGCGCCGTCCAGACGCGGGAATACGCGCTCTGCACCCTGACCGGAAACAAAGTGGCAAGCACCGCAGTTGTCGATGTACAGCCGCTCCCCCAGGGTCAGGCCCTTGGCCGCGGTCAGCTTGGCGGTGGTCGCCGCGCTGCGGTCGGCCTGCTGTTGGTACGCAGGGCCATTGGCCGGTGTCAGCGATTTCAGGTAAGCGGCCATGGCCTGCAGGTCTGCATCGCTCATGTGCGAGGTGCTGTTGGCGATCACGTCGGTCATCTCGCCAGCCACCGAGGCCTTGGCGTTACGGCCGCTGCCCAGGTACTCGACCAGCTCTTCCTCGCTCCAGTGCGGCATGCCGCGCAGGGCCGGGACGTTCCAGCCGTTCAGCTCGGCACCGGTAAGGTAGCCGCTGGCCGAATCGTCCAGGCCCTTCTCCTGCATGGTCAGAGCGCGAGGGGTGTGGCACGAGCCGCAGTGGCCCAAGCCTTGGACGAGGTAAGCACCACGGCTGATCTGAGCATCACCGCCAACGACCGCAGCAGTTGCCTCGGGCGCCGGCGAGAACAGCGCGCGCCAGTAGGCCAGCGGCATGCGAAGCGACAGCGGCCACGGA
>NZ_JBIBGE010000057.1:0-20806 GCF_042956345.1 Pseudomonas sp. NPDC008258 | reverse complement strand
AGGAGGAGGGGTGATTTCTCCCACGGTCTGTACTGCGCGAACAGTCAGAAGCGAGTTATGACCCTCCTCCTCCCTTCAAGTCCTACCATACAAGCTGGCTTGCCGGCGATGAGGCCAGTGCAGTCGGCACAAGGCTTATGGGGCGTTGGTCGACACCCTTTGATACCAATCAGCCCTCATCCCTTTCCCTGAGTTACAATGCGCGCCACCGTGATTCTGCCAACAGGTGCGCCATGCAGCCCTACGCTATTGCCCCCTCCATTCTCTCTGCCGATTTCGCCCGTCTGGGCGAAGACGTCGACAAGGTACTGGCTGCGGGTGCCGACATCGTCCACTTCGATGTCATGGACAACCACTACGTTCCCAACCTGACCATCGGCCCGATGGTGTGCACTGCCCTGCGCAAGTACGGCGTGACTGCGCCGATCGACGTGCACCTGATGGTCAGCCCGGTCGACCGCATCATCGGTGACTTCATCGAGGCCGGCGCCACCTACATCACCTTCCACCCGGAAGCGACCCAGCACATCGACCGCTCGCTGCAATTGATCAAGGACGGTGGCTGCAAGGCCGGCCTGGTGTTCAACCCGGCCACCAGCCTGGACGCCCTGAAGTATGTGATGGACAAGATCGACATGGTGCTGCTGATGAGCGTCAACCCGGGCTTCGGCGGCCAGAAGTTCATCCCCGGCACCCTCGACAAGCTGCGCGAAGCGCGTGCGTTGATCGACGCCAGTGGCCGTGATATCCGCCTGGAAATCGACGGCGGCGTCAACGTCAACAACATCCGCGAGATTGCTGCCGCTGGCGCCGACACCTTCGTGGCCGGCTCGGCGATCTTCAACGCCCCGGACTACCAGGAAGTCATCGCCAAGATGCGCGCCGAACTGGCCCAGGCCCGCCCATGAGCGGCTTCGAGCAGCTGTTCCCGGGGACGCTGCCCAGGCTGGTGATGTTCGATCTGGACGGTACCCTGATCGATTCCGTGCCAGACCTGGCAGCCGCCGTGGACCGCATGCTGCTCGAACTGGGGCGCCCGCCTGCAGGCCTGGACGCCGTGCGCCACTGGGTCGGCAATGGCGCCCAGGTGCTGGTGCGCCGGGCGCTGGCGGGTGGCATCGACCACGCCGCCGTGGACGATGCGCTGGCCGACCAGGCGCTGGCGCTGTTCATGGACGCCTATGCCGAAAGCCATGAGCTGACGGTGGTCTACCCCGGTGTGCGGGACACCCTGCGCTGGCTGCGCAAGCAGGGCGTGGAAATGGCGCTGATCACCAACAAGCCCGAGCGCTTTGTCGGCCCCTTGCTGGACCAGATGAAGATCGGCAACTACTTCCGCTGGATCATCGGCGGCGACACCCTGCCGCAGAAAAAGCCGGACCCGGCGGCCTTGCTGTTCGTCATGCAGATGGCTGGCGTTACACCACAACAGTCACTGTTCGTGGGCGATTCGCGCAGTGATGTGCTTGCGTCCAGGGCGGCTGGCGTTCAGTGCGTGGGGCTGACCTACGGCTACAACCATGGCCGGCCGATTCATGACGAATCGCCGAGCCTTGTGATTGATGACCTGCGTGCACTGCTGCCCGGTTGCGAAGACCCGGCCACTGGGATAACGTTGGCGGAACTTCAAGCCTCACACGACAGAGAGTCCACCGTGGCGGTTACTGGCAAATTCTGGATGAAAGTCATCAAGGCCCTGGCCCGTTGGCGTTGGCGCGCCTGACTTCTGCCTGCCGGCGCGTGCCGGCCCATCCGTTTGCCCGACTTATTGCTGCTTGCCACGAGGCTACTCATGAACCGCGAAGAATTCCTGCGCCTGGCCGCTGCCGGCTATAACCGTATTCCCCTGGCCTGCGAAACCCTGGCCGACTTCGACACGCCGCTGTCGATCTACCTGAAACTGGCCGACCAGCCCAACTCGTACCTGCTCGAATCGGTACAGGGCGGTGAGAAGTGGGGCCGTTACTCCATGATCGGCCTGCCGTCACGCACCGTGATGCGCGTGCACGGCTACCACGTCAGCATCCTGCAGGATGGCGTCGAGGTGGAAAGCCACGATGTCGAAGACCCGCTGGCATTTGTCGAGGCCTTCAAGGACCGCTACAAGGTTGCCGACATTCCCGGCCTGCCGCGCTTCAACGGCGGCCTGGTCGGCTACTTCGGCTACGACTGCGTGCGTTATGTGGAAAAGCGCCTGGGTGCCAGCCCCAACCCGGACCCGTTGGGTGTGCCGGATATCCTGCTGATGGTGTCTGATGCGGTAGTGGTGTTCGACAACCTGGCGGGCAAGATGCACGCCATCGTGCTGGTCGACCCGGCAGAACAGCAGGCGTTCGAGCAGGGCCAGGCACGCCTGCAAGGCCTGCTGGAAACCTTGCGCCAGCCGACTACCCCGCGCCGCGGCCTGGACCTGAGCGGCCCGCAGGCTGCGGAGCCGGAATTCCGCTCCAGCTACACCCGTGAGGATTACGAAAACGCCGTCGGCCGCATCAAGGAATACATCCTGGCCGGTGACTGCATGCAGGTGGTGCCGTCGCAGCGCATGTCGATCGACTTCAAGGCCGCGCCCATCGACCTGTACCGTGCGCTGCGCTGCTTCAACCCGACGCCTTACATGTACTTCTTCAACTTCGGCGACTTCCACGTGGTCGGCAGCTCGCCCGAGGTGCTGGTGCGTGTCGAGGACAACCTGGTTACCGTACGCCCGATTGCCGGTACACGCCCGCGTGGCGCGACCGAAGAGGCCGACCGGGCGCTGGAAGATGAACTGCTGTCGGATGACAAGGAGATTGCAGAGCACCTGATGCTGATCGACCTGGGCCGTAACGACGTGGGCCGCGTGTCGTCGACTGGCAGCGTCCGCCTGACCGAGAAGATGGTGATCGAGCGCTATTCCAACGTGATGCACATTGTGTCCAACGTCACCGGCCAGCTGCGTGAAGGGCTGACGGCAATGGATGCACTGCGGGCGATCCTGCCAGCCGGTACCCTGTCGGGGGCGCCGAAGATTCGTGCGATGGAAATCATCGACGAGCTGGAGCCGGTCAAGCGTGGGGTTTACGGTGGTGCCGTGGGGTATTTCGCCTGGAACGGCAACATGGACACTGCGATTGCCATTCGTACGGCAGTGATCAAGGACGGCGAGCTGCATGTGCAGGCGGGGGGCGGCATCGTTGCCGACTCGGTGCCGGCGCTGGAGTGGGAAGAAACCATCAACAAGCGCCGCGCGATGTTCCGTGCGGTGGCGTTGGCTGAGCAGACTTCCATCTGATAAATCGATTGGGGCTGCTTTGCAGCCCTTCGCGGGCACGCCCGCTCCCACAGGGAAAGCACCTACTTCCAGGTCAGTGCAGTATCTGTGGGAGCGGGCGTGCCCGCGAAGGGCCGCAAAGCGGCCCCATCGATTCAGAAGTCCACGCTCACCCCCAGGCTCACACCCTGCTGCGTCAACTCATCACTCTTGCGCCAGTTGTAGTTCCCGCGCAAATGCACCCCCGCCACCACTTCATGACTAACCCCCAGGCTCGCCCGGGTCAGGTCGCTGTGCGGCGTATACCCGGTCAGGGTGAAGTCATTGGCCTGCAAGCTGGTCAGGTGCATCGTCACATCCTGCTGGTCATCCTCGAACTCATGCTCCTGCGCCACCTCGGCGAACAGCCGGGTACTCGGCAGCACTTGCACACTGCCCAGCAGCCCGACACCCAAGCGGCGTGACTTACGCTCCTGGTCGTCGAAGCCCAGTGCCGTCGAACGCCCGCTCTTCTCGTTGTAACCATCCACCTTCACTCGCGCGTAATCAGCGCTGATGAACGGCGCCAGCTGCCAGCGGCTGCTTTCGGCTGCCAGGTTGTAGCCCAGCCGCCCGGACATCGCCCAGGCCTCACCGTCGGTGTCGCCCTTTTCACTGCGCTCGTTCACGCCAAGGGCAAAGGTGCGCTTGAGGTCGCTGTAGTCCAGGTGCCCGGCGGTCAGCGCGGCATCAGCCCACCAGCGGTCCTGGCGGTATTGGGCGAAGGCGCTGGCCAGGTAGCTATTCAGTTTGTAGTCCGAATCATTGGCGCCTGCCTCCAGTTTTTGCCGGTACACACCGCCGGCCAGGCCCAGTCGCCAGGCGTCGTTCAACCGGTAGCTGCCGCCCAGGGTCAGGTTATAGCCACGGCCATCACCGCTTGCCGCACCGCGTTGGCCGTCGAAGTCCAGGTCTTGTGCGCCGGTGGCGACGAAGGCCTGCCACTGGCCAACGGGCTGCCAGGGCGTCTGCCACTGGTTGCGCAATTCGTCCTGGTGGGCACGCAGGCTGGCGTGAGCCATTTCTGGCAGTAAGCTCAGCTCCCATGGAGCGGAGATGATCGAGTAGGCGTAGTCGGCGATCAGCTGTTGCCCGGCGATGGTCGGGTGTACCGAGTCATTGAACAGGAGCTTGGTTGGGTCGGGTGTGGTGCCATTGATGCCGTACACCGGGTTTTCCACGCAACTGTCGCCGCTGTAACAGGTGCCGACCAGGTTCTGACCGCTGGCCAGGCCAAACTGTGTCGGGTTTGCCAGGGCCTCGCCGAGCAGCACAGGAATATTCAGCGGGATGATTTCAGCATCGATCTGGTTGAGCTGGCTGATCAGCGATTGGTTGAACACGCTGGACAGCTGCGACAGCGGGTTTTGCCCTGGGGTACCGCTGAAGTTGGGTGTCTGGCCCAGGTCAGGCAGCAGCCAGACCATGATGTAGCGGGCCCCGCCTTGTTGCAGCGCCTGTGCGCTGGCCGCTAGCCTGCCACCGGCTGCTGCCGCGTCGACAGGGCTGTTCACCAGGCCTTGGAGGAAATCGTTACCGCCTCCTGTCAGGTAGTAGAGCGCATTAGGGTCGGCCCATTGGCCATTGGCCAGATACCCCGGCCGTTCGCGCAGTACCAGCCCGGCGCCCTGATTACCGGGTGGTATGACGGTCTTGGAGATGCTGGTGATCGAATCCAGAATCTGCTGCGTGGTATAGCCGCCCACTGCCCAGTTGTTGCCGTCGGGGCGGATGCCTACCGAAGTTGATGGGTTGAGGTCGTCCGGGTTAACACCCAGGCGGCTGCCAAGGATCATCGGCGACACTGGCGCATAGTTACCGTCGGCATCGCGGTTGGTGGAGCGCAACCCGGCTGTACCGCCGGTCAGGTCTGGAAACTGCCCGGCATCACTCAGGCTGTCGCCAAAGACAATCAATGTCGAGTAAGGCGACGGTGCAGCGAATGCCTGGCTGCAGGCCAGAGCTAATGAGGCGAGGGTAAAGCGCAATAACGGGGCTTTTTGCATCCTGGAACATCCTTTTCTTTGTTTTTATGAGGACAACCCGATCGACCTTAGCAAATCGCGGGGCATGCCTCCCAAGTCCATTCGTTTCCCCGTGTTTACAGGCATATTGCGCCCGCCGCCCCGGTAGGCTACTGTGCCGGGACGTATGAGCGAGACCTATCCTGTGTTGATCGTCAGCAAACTCTTGATGCGCGTTATCAAGGCTCACGCCCGTTGGCGTTGGCGCGCCTGACTTTATCCCCTGCCGGCCCGTCCGGCCCGCCCCCGTTTACCTTCTTCATTTACAGCCCTTTGTGGCGAAGCCGTGCCTGTACCGGCTGCAAGAAGGTTCGAATTCTGAAGTCAGTAAATTCAAGAGGTTTAACACCATGTTACTGATGATCGACAATTACGACTCATTCACTTACAACGTCGTTCAGTACCTTGGCGAGCTGGGAGCCGAGGTCAAGGTCATTCGCAATGACGAAATGACCATCGCCCAGATCGAAGCCCTGAACCCCGAGCGCATCGTCGTATCCCCGGGCCCGTGCACGCCGAGCGAGGCTGGCGTGTCCATCGAGGCCATCCTGCACTTTGCCGGCAAGCTGCCAATCCTGGGCGTGTGCCTGGGTCACCAGTCCATCGGCCAGGCCTTTGGCGGTGACGTGGTGCGTGCCCGCCAGGTGATGCATGGCAAGACCAGCCCGGTACACCATCGCGACCTGGGCGTGTTCACCGGCCTCAACAACCCGCTGACCGTCACCCGCTATCATTCATTGGTGGTCAAGCGCGAAACCTTGCCCGAGTGCCTGGAAGTCACCGCCTGGACCGCCCATGCTGACGGTTCGGTCGACGAGATCATGGGCCTGCGCCACAAAACGCTGAACATCGAAGGGGTGCAGTTCCACCCCGAATCGATCCTGACCGAGCAGGGCCACGAGCTGTTCGCCAACTTCCTCAAGCAGACCGGCGGCCGCCGCTAAGGATCGAACATGGATATCAAGAGCGCGTTGAGCCGTATCGTCGGCCACCTGGACCTTTCTACCGAAGAAATGCGCGATGTCATGCGCCAGATCATGACCGGCCAGTGCAGCGAGGCGCAGATCGGCGCCTTCCTGATGGGCATGCGCATGAAAAGCGAAAGCATCGACGAAATTGTCGGTGCGGTTTCCGTGATGCGCGAGCTGGCGGACAAGGTTGAACTTGCAAGCCTCGATGGCGTGGTCGATATCGTCGGCACCGGCGGTGACGGCGCCAATATTTTCAACGTGTCCACAGCCTCTTCGTTCGTGCTGGCGGCCGCGGGTTGCACCGTGGCCAAGCATGGCAACCGCGCGGTGTCGGGCAAGAGCGGCAGTGCCGACTTGCTGGAAGCTGCCGGCATCTACCTGAACCTGACGCCAACTCAGGTGGCCCGCTGCATTGATAGCCTGGGCATCGGCTTCATGTTCGCGCAAAGCCATCATTCCGCCATGAAACATGCCGCCGGCCCGCGTCGTGACCTGGGGTTGCGTACCCTGTTCAACATGCTCGGCCCGCTTACGAATCCGGCTGGAGTGAAGCACCAGGTTGTCGGCGTGTTCGCTCAGGCCCTGTGCCGCCCGTTGGCCGAGGTGTTGCAACGCCTGGGTAGCAAGCATGTGCTGGTGGTGCACTCGAAGGATGGCCTGGATGAGTTCAGCCTGGCAGCACCCACCTTCGTTGCCGAACTGAAGAACGACAAAATCACTGAATACTGGGTAGAGCCGGAAGACCTCGGGATGAAGAGCCAGAGCCTGCATGGCCTGGCCGTCGAAAACCCGCAAGCATCGCTGGAGTTGATACGTGATGCGCTGGGCCGCCGCAAGACCGAGAACGGCCAGAAAGCCGCTGAAATGATCGTGCTTAACGCGGGCGCGGCGCTCTATGCTGCCGATCATGCCATGACCCTGGCTCAGGGCGTGGAACTGGCCCACGACGTACTGCACACCGGCCTGGCCTGGGAGAAGCTGCAGGAACTGGGTGCCTTTACAGCAGTATTCAAGGTGGAGAACGAAGCATGAGTGTGCCGACGGTGCTGGAAAGGATCATTGCCCGCAAGTTCCAGGAAGTGGCCGAGCGCAGCGCGCGCGTGAGCCTTGCCGAGCTGGAAAGCCTGGCCAAGGCCGCCGATGCCCCACGTGGCTTCGCCAACGCGCTGATCGAGCAGGCCAAGCGCAAGCAGCCAGCGGTAATTGCCGAAATCAAGAAGGCCTCGCCGAGCAAGGGCGTGATCCGTGAACACTTCGTGCCGGCGGAAATTGCTGTCAGCTACGAAAAGGGCGGCGCTACCTGCCTGTCGGTGCTGACCGATGTCGATTACTTCCAGGGTGCCGATGAATACTTGCAGCAGGCCCGCGCGGCGGTGTCGCTGCCGGTGATCCGCAAGGACTTCATGGTCGACCCCTACCAGATCGTCGAAGCCCGGGCTTTGGGTGCGGACTGCGTGCTGTTGATCGTGTCGGCGCTGGATGACGTGAAGATGGCCGAACTGGCCGCCACGGCCAAGGATGTGGGCCTGGATGTGCTGGTGGAAGTGCACGATGGCGATGAGCTGGAGCGCGCACTGAAAACCCTGGATACGCCGTTGGTGGGGGTGAACAACCGTAACCTCCATACCTTTGAGGTCAGCCTGGAAACCACCCTTGACCTGCTGCCACGCATTCCGCGTGACCGTCTGGCGATTACCGAGAGCGGTATTCTCAACCGGGCCGATGTGGAGCTGATGGCGATCAACGAGGTTTACTCGTTCCTGGTGGGCGAGGCGTTCATGCGTGCCGAGCAGCCGGGGTTGGAGTTGCAGCGGTTGTTCTTCCCCGAGCAGGTGAAGAAGACTGTTCAGCAACTGGACTGATCAAATGAAGCCGGCGTTCTTGCCGGCTTTTTTGTATGCCTGTCATGGCCCTTTCGCGGGCTCGCCCGCTCCCACAGGATGGTCACCGCCTTGTGGACCTGTGATGCACCTGTGGGAGCGGGCGTGCCCGCGAATAGGCCCTTGAAAATAACATCGAAGGTGGATCAATGACCGATCAACCCCTGGCCCTGACCGTCGAGCAGGGCTTGCACGCCGAGCAGGAATTGCTCGCCGCCGTGTGCCGCGGCGAACGCGAAAGTGGTGTGCTGTTCTGGCGCCCCACCGACCATGCGCTGGTCATGCCCCGGCGCATGAGCCGCCTGGATAACTTCGAAGCCGCCTGCTCGGAGCTGGCGATTGCCGGCTGGCCGGTGTTGCTACGCGAGACGGGTGGTGAGCCGGTGCCGCAATCCCATTCGACCGTGAACGTTGCTTTGGTCTACGTCGCCCCGCGCAGCGAAGGCGATCACGGCCGTATCGAGAGCGCCTACGAGCGCCTTTGCCTGCCGCTGTGCGACGTACTGCGCGAGTGGGGTGGGGTTGCGTCGGTGGGGGAAATCGATGGGGCGTTCTGCGATGGCCGCTACAACGTCAACCTCAATGGCCGCAAGCTGGTAGGCACAGCCCAGCGCTGGCGCCAGGGCCTGGGCGGCAAGCGCCCTGTAGTGCTGGTACACGGAGCGTTGTTGCTGGACAACGAGCGTGAGTCGATGGTGGCGGCGGTCAACCGCTTCAATGAGTGCTGCGAGCTGGAGCAACGCTGCCGCGCCGACGCGCACATCGCTTTGCACGAAGTGGCGCCCGAGGCGCCCTGGTTCGAGCGCCTGTCGCAGGCCTACGCCAAGGTGCTGGCAGACCTGCCCAAGGACTAGCGGGTACCGTAGACCACCATGGTCTTGCCCTTGACCTGTACCAGGCTGCGTTCTTCAAGGTCTTTGAGGACGCGGCCGACCATCTCCCGGGAACACCCGACGATACGGCCGATTTCCTGGCGGGTGATCTTGATCTGCATGCCGTCGGGGTGGGTCATGGCATCGGGCTGCTTGCACAGTTCCAGCAGGCAACGGGCAACCCGCCCGGTGACGTCGAAAAAGGCCAGGTCTCCGACCTTGCGGGTGGTGTTGCGCAGGCGCTGGGCCATCTGGCTGCCCAGGGCGTAGAGGATTTCCGGGTCCTGGCGGGCCAGTTCACGAAATTTCTCGTAGCTGATTTCGGCCACTTCGCACTCGGTCTTGGCTCGCACCCAGGCACTGCGTTGCTGTTCGCCGTCAACCGGTTCGAACAGCCCCAGCTCGCCAAAAAAGTCGCCATTGTTGAGGTAGGCGATGATCATTTCATGGCCCTCGTCATCCTCGATGAGGATGGTTACCGAACCTTTGAGGATGAACGACAGTGTTTCGGCCCGGTCGCCGGCGCAGATGATGTTGCTTTTGGCGGTGTAGCGGCGGCGCTGGCAATGTACCAGCAACTTGTCGATGTTCTTGATCTTGGCAGGTAGGGCGGAGGCAACCATCACGAAATCCTGTTCGATGCGACGCATAGGCTTTTTATAGAGGCTGGCCGGCGCCAGGCGCCAGTCATTTGGCGCCAGCTTATCAGACACTACTGGATGTTTCGGCACTAAACCGACACGTCTCGCGCTTTTCCCACAGCCGTACAAGGTCTAAGCTGACACCCTTTTCCGAAAATCAGGAGTGCGGGTAGATGAAGGCACGTATCCAGTGGGCCGGTGAGGCCATGTTCCTCGGCGAATCGGGGAGCGGCCACGTCGTCGTTATGGACGGCCCGCCCGAGGCCGGCGGCCGCAACCTGGGTGTTCGCCCGATGGAAATGTTGCTGTTGGGCCTGGGTGGCTGCAGCAGCTTTGATGTGGTGAGCATCCTGAAGAAGTCGCGCCAGGCAGTGGAAAGCTGCGAGGCGTTTCTGGAAGCCGAACGTGCCAGCGAAGACCCGAAGGTGTTTACCAAGATTCACATGAACTTCGTGGTGAAAGGGCGTGGGTTGAAAGAAGCCCAGGTCAAGCGGGCAGTGGAGCTGTCGGCAGAGAAGTACTGCTCGGCTTCAATCATGCTGGAGCGCGCCGGGGTCGAAATTACCCACGGGTATGAAATCGTAGAGCTGGGTTAAAGCAACGATTTTTGGGGCTGCTTCGCAGCCCATCGCCGGCAAGCCAGCTCCCACAGATGTATCGCCAGATTCAAGGCAAGCGCTGTACCTGTGGGAGCTGGCTTGCCGGCGATGGGCCGCAAAGTGGCCCCGGCAATGTCAGCGCCGAAGCGCGGGAAGTGCAGCTTGCACCCACCCTGGCAGTCGTCCTCGCATCACCTGGCTCAACCGCTCCCGCCGCTTCTGGTAAACCAGCCCCAGCCAGATAACCCCCAGCCCGATCAAGGTCACCACCACCGGGAACAGCAACGAATCGGCAAACACCTCGTACGAAAGATACCCAAGGTAAGCCGCCACCCCCAACGCACCAAACACCATGAACACCGGCCGGCGCAGAAGCACCGCCATACCCATCAGCGCAATGTTGATCAGGCAGTACAGGGCCTTGCCCAGTTCGCTGCCACTGTCCACCAGCGTCAACCCGCCCCAGAATGCCGCAAGCCCGGCCAGGTAGCCCCAGCGGGCGTAGTCCTCACGCGTGCGACCGTCTATCACCAGGAACACCACCAGCAGGCCCAACCCGAACCACAGCGAAACCTCGCGCCTCTGCTCCCAGCTGAACGGCGAGCCAAATACCCATTCGCTCAGGTCCATCGACATGAACCACAGGGCCACGGCTATCGGCATGACGACGAACGGGTAGGGGATCAGCCGCAGCATCAGTAACCCGGCAAGCATCGTGGCAGCTTCCATGGCCAGCCAGCCGCCCTGCACGTAGGTGTAGTACTGGTGATAGTCGGCCTGCGCGTCGTCCAGTGGCCACCAGCCGGCCAAACGTTCGATGGCGAACACGGCCAGCGGCACAATGCTGACCGCCACCGCCGCCAACACCCCGGCAGCAACAGGCTGGGCACGGCGCTGCAGGTTGAGGGCGAACAAGGTGATCAGCAGGATATAGAGGCTGGCGATGATCAGCAGCGCGCCGTCACCGATGCTCGTCCACGCTTCGGTGAGCAACCAGCCCATGGCCGCCATGATCAGCATGGCGCCAAAATAGAAAGCGACATGGGCCAGCTGGAAGCTGCCACGTGCAGCCGGTTGCTGGCGCAGGAATGCCAGCAGGCTTTGGTCCTGGCCCGGCTGGAGAATACCGGCCTGCACGGCGCGCGCCAGGTCCTTGGCGTCGAAACGGTCCGTCATGATGATGCCTTCAGATGCGGTAAGTGCTCTTGGTCATGACCTTGGCCAGCAAGCTCATGCCAAAGCGGACCGGCGCCGGGAAACGATAACCGCCGGCTTCCAGTGCGGATTCGGCGTGCTGCTCTTCGTCGATGCGCATTTGTTCGAGAATGGCGCGGGACTTTTCGTCTTCGTGCGGGATCTGCTCCAGATGCTCGTCAAGGTGCTTGCACACCTGATGCTCGGTGGCGGCGACGAAGCCCAGGCTGACCTTGTCGCTGACCAGCCCGGCAAGTGCGCCGATGCCGAACGACATGCCGTAGAACAGGGGGTTGAGCACGCTCGGGTGGCTGTTCAGCTGGCGGATGCGTTGCTCGCACCAGGCCAGGTGGTCCACCTCTTCTTCGGCAGCATGCTCCATGGCCTTGCGCACTTCGGGCAGCTTGGCGGTCAGGGCCTGGCCCTGGTACAGCGCTTGGGCGCACACTTCACCGGTGTGGTTGATACGCATCAGCCCGGCGATGTGGCGGGTCTGCTGCTCGTCGAGGTCGACGTCCGGCTGGACGATGGCCGGCGATGGCCGGGCGGGTTGGCCGCTGAAGGGCAGCAAGGTGCGCATGGCGGTATCGGCCTGCAGCAACAAGCGGTCGAGCGGCGAGTAGTGACGTTCGGTAGCCATCGGGCACCTCCGCAAGAATGTGCCCGACAGTTTACCGCAATAGCGGCGGGGTCGCTTGCCGTGGATCAGCCCGGTGGCCAGTTCATCTGGCGCTGGCCAAGCACGTGCATATGGATGTGGTAGACGGTCTGGCCGCCTTTCGGGTTGCAGTTCATGACCACGCGGAAACCTTCCTCGCAGCCTTGCTCGACTGCCAGGCGCTGGGCGGTGAACAAAATGTGGCCAGCCAGCGCCTTGTCTTCTTCGGTCAGGTCATTGAGCGTACGGATGTGTTTTTTCGGGATGACCAGAAAATGTACCGGTGCCGCGGGTGCAATGTCCTTGAAGGCCAGGATCTGGTCGTCTTCGTAGATGATATCCGCCGGGATTTCCCGGTTGATGATTTTGAGGAATAGATCGTCCACAGCACTTGCTCCATGGTGAGGGTCGGGCCGAGTGTACTCAGCCAGGCGCCGCTCGCCCAGTGGCTATTCCATGCCGGCCGGGCAATAGCGCCGGTGGAGGGCCCCGGCCAGTTTGCACACCAGCCAGCGCGGCAGCAGGCGCGGCGCAAACGCCAGCCAGCGGTTGCGCCGGCCAGGCAGGATCAGTGCGCGGTTCTTGTCCAGGGCACGCACGGTATACAGTGCCACTTCCTCGGGGCTGAGGCAGCGGGGCTTGCCATCGAGCCGCGCAATACGCCGGCGCGAGGAGCGCACCGGGCCGGGGCACAGCACCGAAACCTTGATGCCGGCACGCTTGAGCTCTTCGCGCAGGGCCTGGGAAAAACTCAGTACGTACGCCTTGCTGGCAGCATAGGCTGCCATCCAGGGGCCAGGTGCGACCCCGGCCAGGCCGGCGACGTTAAGGATCTGCCCACCACCCTGTACGGCCATCAGGTTGCCGATGGCGTGGCACAGGCGGCTCAGGGCCAATACGTTGACCTCCAGCAGGTCCTGCTCGTCGGCCCACTCATGGGCCAGGAACGGCCCGTAGGTACGCAAGCCGGCACAGTTCACCAGCAGGTCGATACGCCGTTCGCCTTCTTCCAGCTCCAGCACGAAGCCAGACAGGCGTAGCGGCTGGCTGAGGTCGCAGGCGCGGAACAGCACCTCGACACCAAAGCGTTGGGTCAGTTCGATGGCAACCGGTTCCAGCGTTTCACGCTGGCGTGCCACCAGGATCAGGTTGCGCCCGCGCCGTGCCAGGGCTTCCGCCAGGGCCAGGCCCAGGCCGCTGGAAGCACCAGTGATCATGGCGTAACGGGTCATGCAAGGCTCCTGGGGGCGGAAGAGGGCGCCTAGTGTACAGCTTGGCCGGGCAAGGTGTTGCCTTTTGCTACAAGGTGCGGGCGTGCAGGGCCTGGCAGCGCTCCAGGGCCTCCCGGTACTCTTTGTGCAGCCGTTCGATCAATACACTGGCGCTGGGCATGTCATTGATTTCGCCGACACCCTGGCCTGCCGACCATACGGTCTTCCAGGCTTTGGCTTCTTCGTCGATCGGCTTGAGCTTGCCTGGTTCGTGGCCGCCCTTCAGGGCGTTCATGTCGTAGCCGGCCTGTTCCAGGCTCGGGCGCAGGAAGCTGGCGGGGATGCCGGACACTGCCGGGGTGTGGATGATATCGGCAGCATGGGCATCGAGCAGCATCTGCTTGTAGGCATCCTGGGCCTGGCTTTCTGCGGTGGCAATGAAGCGTGTGCCCATATACGCCAGGTCCGCTCCCAGCAGTTGCGCGGCCAGGATCTCGTGGCCGTGGTTGAGGCAGCCGGCCAGCAGCAGGGTTTTATCGAAGAACTGGCGTATCTCTGCGGCCAGGGCGAATGGGCTCCAGATACCTGCATGGCCTCCCGCGCCAGCAGCGACGGCAATCAGCCCGTCGACACCCGCTTCGGCGGCCTTCTCGGCATGCCGGCGTGTGGTGACATCGTGAAACACCAGCCCACCGTAACTGTGCACGGCATCGACCACTTCCTTCACTGCGCCCAGGCTGGTGATCACGATCGGCACGCGGTGTTCCACGCACAACGCCAGGTCGGCCTGCAGGCGTGGGTTGGTCGGGTGCACGATCAGATTGACCGCATAGGGCGCGGGCGCCTGCAATTGTGCAAGACCCGCCTCGATCTCTTCCAGCCAGGCCTTGAAGCCGGCACTGTCGCGCTGGTTCAGGGCCGGGAAACTGCCCACCACGCCGCTGGCGCAACAGGCCAGTACCAGTTGCGGGTTGGAAATCAGGAACATCGGTGCGGCAACCACGGGCAGGCGCAGGCGTTGTTCGAGCGAGGCGGGTAGCGACATGGCAAGGCTCCTTGAACGGGTGGCTATGTCAGAACGGTTTGACCACCACCAGAATTACGATACCCAGCAGGAACAGCACGGGCACTTCGTTGAACCATCGATAGTAGACGTGGCTGCGGGTATTGGTGCCGCTGGCGAAGCGTTTGCGCTGGGCACCGCACACGTGATGGTAGCCGGTCAGCAGGATGACAAGTGTCAGCTTGGCATGCAGCCAGCCCTGGCTCAGCCAGCCGGGGGTGAGGTAGAGCATCCACGCACCGAACACATAGGTGGCGATCATCGCCGGGTTCATGATGCCGCGGTACAGCTTGCGCTCCATGGTCACGAAGCGGTCCTGGCTGACGCTGTCCTGGCTCTGGGCGTGGTAGACGAACAGCCGGGGCAGGTAGAAAAGGCCGGCGAACCAGCAGACCACGCTGACGATATGCAGCGCTTTGATCCATAGGTAAAGCATTGAGGGAGTTCCTTCAGGTATTCACGGTCGTCAGATAGTAGTGGCCAAGCAGCCGAAGGGTCACCCGAAGAGTTGTTACAGGCGCCTTGCGCCCCTATTATCGTGCGCTTTCCAGACGGCTCGTTGATAAGGGGCAAGCGTTATGATCAAGGTCGGTATCGTCGGCGGCACGGGTTACACCGGCGTCGAACTGTTGCGTCTGCTGGCACAGCATCCACAGGCCGAAGTGGCGGTCATCACTTCGCGCTCCGAGGCGGGCGTGGCGGTGGCGGACATGTACCCGAACCTGCGCGGCCACTATGACGGGCTGGCGTTCAGCGTGCCGGACAGCAAGGCCCTGGCGGCCTGCGATGTGGTGTTTTTTGCCACCCCGCACGGTGTTGCCCATGCCCTGGCCGGCGAGCTGCTGGCGGCCGGCACCAAGGTGATCGACCTGTCGGCCGACTTCCGCCTGCAGGATGCCACCGAGTGGGGCAAGTGGTACGGCCAGCCGCACGGTGCGCCAGAGCTGCTCAAGGATGCGGTATATGGCCTGCCTGAGGTCAACCGCGAAAAAATCCGCCAGGCGCGCCTGATTGCTGTGCCGGGTTGCTACCCGACCGCAACCCAGTTGGGCTTCTTGCCGCTGCTGGAAGCGGGCCTGGCCGACCCGTCGCGCCTGATCGCCGACTGCAAGTCGGGTGTCAGCGGCGCTGGCCGGGGTGCGGCAGTGGGGTCGCTGTTCTGCGAGGCCGGTGAAAGCATGAAGGCCTATGCGGTCAAGGGCCATCGTCACCTGCCTGAAATCAGCCAAGGCCTGCGCCTGGCGGCTGGCAAGGACATCGGCCTGACCTTCGTCCCGCACCTGACGCCGATGATCCGTGGTATCCATGCCACCTTGTACGCGAATGTGGTCGACACCTCGGTTGACCTGCAGGCGCTGTTCGAGAAGCGTTACGCCGATGAGCCGTTCGTCGACGTGATGCCAGCGGGCAGCCACCCGGAAACCCGTAGCGTGCGCGGCGCCAACGTCTGCCGCATTGCTGTTCATCGCCCGCAGGGTGGTGACCTGGTGGTGGTGTTGTCGGTGATCGACAACCTGGTCAAGGGTGCGTCGGGCCAGGCGGTACAGAACCTGAACATCCTGTTCGGCCTGGACGAGCGCATGGGGCTGTCCCACGCGGGCCTGCTGCCGTAATCATGATGTGCAGAAAGTGCCCGCCTTGTGCGGGCCTTTTTGTTTGTCACGACTAAAGCCGCACAATTCTTGACCAATTTTCTCGGAGAAGCGGATAATGCGCGTCATCGAGTTTTAAGGCGGCTACCGCGCCGGGAGAATCAACATGAGCGTCGAAACCTTCACCCCTACCGGCCTGGAATTCACCCATGGGGCAGCCCAGAAGGTGAAAAACCTGGTCAACGAGGAAGGCAATGAACGTCTGAAACTGCGGGTGTTCGTGACCGGTGGTGGTTGCTCGGGCTTCCAGTACGGCTTCACTTTCGATGAGGATGTGGCCGAAGACGACACCATCGTCGAGCGTGAAGGCGTATCGCTGGTGGTCGACCCCATGAGCTTCCAGTACCTGGCCGGTGCTGAAGTGGACTACCAGGAAGGCCTGGAAGGCTCGCGTTTCGTGATCAAGAACCCGAATGCTGCCACTACCTGCGGTTGCGGGTCTTCGTTCTCGATCTGAGGCCTGGCCGTACGAAAACGCCGCGCAATTGCGCGGCGTTTTGCGTTCTGGCGCAGCGGTTACGCCGGGTAGATTGCGCCCAGTACGCGTAGGCCTTTGGCGGCCGTGACGCTGGGCCGGTTGGCGGCGATGCCCTCGAGGCAGCAGTGGGCCAGCCAGGCAAACGCCATGGCCTCTACCCAATCCGGGTCAACACCATGGGCGCCAGTGCCGGTGACGTGGGCTTCAGGCAACAACTGGCCGAGACGGGTCATCAGTGCACCATTGCGTGCGCCGCCACCACATACCAGCAGTGCTTGCGTGCCTTGTTGGGCTTTGACCAGCGAGTCGATGATGCTGCGTGCGGTCAGTTCCAATAGTGTCGCCTGTACATCCTCGTCGCGGTAGGCAGGCAGGCGGGCCAGGTGGCCATCCAGCCAAGGCAGGTTGAACACCTCGCGCCCTGTGCTCTTGGGGCCGCTGCCGGCGAAGAACGGGTCGGCCAGCACTGCGCTGAGCAAGTCGGCCTGCACCACGCCCGATGCGGCCCAGGCGCCGTCGGCATCATAGGCCTGGCCCCGCTTGCGCTCGATCCAGGCGTCCAGCAACACGTTACCGGGGCCGCAGTCGAAACCGTGCACGGGATTGGCCTGCTCGATCAGGCTGAGGTTACTGAAACCGCCCACGTTCAAGACTGCCAGGCGCTGGCCGAGGTGGCCGAACAGGGTTTCGTGGAAGGCCGGCACCAGTGGCGCGCCTTGGCCGCCGGCGGCCACATCACGCCGCCGGAAGTCGGCAACCACGCTGATGCCGGTAAGCTCGGCGAGCAGCGCCGGGTTACCGATCTGCACGGTAAAGCCGCGAGCGGGTTCATGGCGGATGGTCTGGCCGTGGCTACCGATGGCGCGGATGGCATCGGCCTGCAGACCCTGACGGGCCAGCAGTTGGCGGATGCCTTCGCCTGCCAGGCTGGCCCAGCGGTTTTCAGCCAGCGCCGCACGTGCGACCTCGTCAGGGCCGCTGCTGCACAGGGCAAGCAGATCCTGACGCAGGTCACCGGGCATTGGCAGGTAATGGGTGGCGAGCAGTTCAAGCTGCTCGCCTTGCTCGATCAACGCAATGTCCAGGCCATCGAGGCTGGTGCCGGACATTACTCCCAGGTAAAGCGCCATGGGCTTAGCGCTTGTTCGCTGCGAGCAGGGTGGCCTTTTCCTGATCCATGCGGGCGATCAGGGGCTGGCTCTGCTGCAGGAAGCGCTGGCGCTCGTTCTTGGCGATCGGGTCGGCCATCGGAACCTTCTGGCTCAGTGGGTCGACATGCACGCCATTGACCTGGAACTCGTAATGCAGGTGAGGCCCGGTGGACAGGCCCGTGGTGCCGATGTAGCCAATGATCTGGCCCTGCTTCACGGTGCCGCCAGTCTTGATGCCCTTGGCAAAGCCCTGCATGTGGCCGTACAGCGTCTTGTAACGGTTGCCGTGCTGGATGATCACGGTATTGCCATAGCCGCCACGGCGCCCGGCCAGCTCGATGCGGCCGTCACCGGCAGCCTTGATTGGCGTACCGCGTGGGGCGGCGTAGTCGACGCCCTTGTGGGCGCGGATCTTGTTCAGGATCGGGTGCTTGCGGCCTGCGGAGAAGCGCGAGCTGATGCGGGCGAAGTCTACCGGGGTGCGGATAAAGGCCTTGCGCAGGCTGTTGCCATCGGCGGTGTAGTAGGTGGTATTGCCCTGTTTGTTGGTGTAGCGCACGGCGGTGTAGGTCTTGCCGCGGTTGGTGAAGCGGGCAGACAGGATGTTGCCGGTGCCGACCACCTTGCCGTCCATCACCTTCTGCTCGTAGACCACATCAAATTCATCGCCTGGGCGAATATCCTGGGCGAAGTCGATGTCGTAGCCCAGCACACGTGCCATGTCCATGGTCATGCTGTGGGACAGGCCGGCGCGCTGGGCCGAGGCCGACAGCGAGCTTTTGATCACGCCGTGTGCATAGGCGGTGCGTACCACCGGCTTGCTGATCTCACGGTTGAAGGTGTAGCCCTTGGCAGACTTGGTCAGGCGAATGGTTTCGAGGTTGCTGACCTTGCTGTGCAGGCTGGCCAGTTGGCCGTCTTTGTCGAGTTCGAACTGCAGTACCTGGCCGTGCTTGAGCTGGCTGAACTGCTTGGCCTGCTTGTTACTTGCCAGCAGGTCATGCACTGCATTGGCCGGCAGGCCAACCTTGGCGAACAGGGTGGACAGTGTATCGCCACGGGCCACGGTAACTTCGCGGTGGCCAGGCTCCTTGGCAGCCTCGGCGACGGGTTCGACCGCAGGGGCTTGCTGTTCGGCTTTCTGGGTCTCGGGGGCTGCCTCTTCGATCTGGGCGAACGGCGAGCCTTGCTCGCCCTCGGCCTGCACCAGGGGGGCAGAGCGGGATTCGTCTTTCAGCTGCTCGGCAGGGCTCTCCAGCTCGAGGTTGAGGGTGGTTTTCTTGGCTTCCACTTCGCTGGAAGGAAATACCAGCAGAGCAAGGCTGAGCAGGGCGGCTATGCCGCTGGCGGCCAACAGATGGCTTTTCGGATAAAGCGGGGGCGCTTTAGGCGGTTCGTTGGTCATGGGCAAGGTGACTTTGAAAAAAGTGAAATGGAAAAGATGAATGACATGATGAAGATGAAATAACTGTATAAAATATAACCAAATCCATTTTCACGCAAGGGCGCGTAGACGCCGCAAGCCTGTGCCCGGGTCACATTCCTTTGCGAAACTTGTATTTGACGGCCGATCTTGTATGGTTGGCTCCCCCTGAATCTGAGCCTTGCGGGTTTGTCTATGAAGTCGGTTGAAGAGCAGCTGGCGCTTATAAAGCGCGGCGCGGAAGAAGTACTGGTCGAGTCGGAACTGGTGGAGAAGCTCAAGCGCGGCCAGCCTCTGCGCATCAAGGCCGGCTTCGACCCGACTGCACCTGACCTGCACCTTGGCCACACGGTGCTGATCAACAAACTGCGCCAGTTCCAGGAGTTGGGCCACCAGGTCATCTTCCTGATCGGTGACTTCACCGGCATGATCGGTGACCCGAGTGGCAAGAGCGCCACGCGCCCGCCGCTTACCCGTGAGCAGGTGCTGGACAACGCCGAGACTTACAAGCAGCAGGTGTTCAAGATTCTCGACCCGGCCAAGACCGAGGTTGCGTTCAACTCCACCTGGATGGACACGCTGACCCCGGCCGACTTCATTCGCCTGGCGTCGCAGTACACCGTGGCGCGCATGCTTGAGCGCGACGACTTCGACAAGCGTTACACCACCAACCAGCCGATCGCCATTCACGAGTTCCTCTACCCGCTGGTCCAGGGTTATGACTCGGTAGCGCTGAAGGCGGACGTCGAGCTGGGTGGTACCGACCAGAAGTTCAACCTGCTGATGGGGCGCGAACTGCAGCGCGCCTACGGCCAGGAAGCGCAGAACATCGTCACCATGCCGCTGCTTGAAGGGCTTGATGGCGTGAAGAAGATGTCCAAGTCGTTGGGCAACTATGTGGGTATCCAGGAAGCGCCCGGGGTGATGTACAGCAAGCTGGTGTCGATCCCGGATACCTTGATGTGGCGTTACTTCGAGCTGCTGAGCTTCCGTTCGATGGAAGAGATCGAGCAGTTCCGTGCCGATGTCGCCAATGGTGCCAACCCTCGTGACATCAAGATCAAGCTGGCAGAAGAGATTGTTGCGCGCTTCCACGGTGAAGAGGCTGCGGCCAACGCTCACCGTGCTGCGGGTAACCGCATGAAGGAAGGTGAACTGCCGGAAGACCTGCCGGAGATCGAAGTGGCTGCGGCGGAAGACCTGCCGATTGCTGCTGTGCTCAACCGGGCTGGCCTGGTGAAGAACTCGGCGCAAGCGCGAGACCTGCTGGGTGCAAGTGCGGTGAAGGTTGATGGTGCAGTGGTCGACAAGGACTTCATGTTTGCGCTCGGTGCTACTCATGTATGCCAGGCGGGCAAGAAGTCGTTTGGCCGGGTGACCCTCAAGGCCGAGTGATCGCCTGGTGGTGTAGCTATATAGAAGCGGGGAGGCCGAAAGGCCTCCCCGTTTTGTTTTTCAGTAATATTAAAGTTTCTTGAAATTAAGGGTTGACGCGCTTTTGAATCCCCTTATAATGCGCCCCACTTCCAGCGACAACGGAACGACAAACTCCTTGAAATTCAATGAGTTAGCCGATTCGGAAGGCGCTGAAAGGGCTACGATCAGATGATCGCAAGCGGTTAAGATGGTGGTTGACAGCGCTTTTAAACGCTGTATGATTCGCCTCCCGCTACGAGAGATCGCAGCGAGCCAAGTGTTTG
>NZ_JBIBGE010000056.1:0-21912 GCF_042956345.1 Pseudomonas sp. NPDC008258 | reverse complement strand
AGTCAATTCCAATCCGTCAGAATGGTGCCGCCTGCATTGGGGCTGCTTCGCAGCCCATCGCCGGCAAGCGCGGCTCCCACAGAGACCGTGTCAAAGCAAAGAATTACGATTTGTTCCATGGGAGCGGCCTTGCGTCGCGATTGGGCTGCAAGGCAGCCCCGCAGAGTCAGGCTCGGTTAGTGAGCCAGTAACACCTCCAGCTCCCGATACCCCCGCTTGCGCGCATGCTCCAGCGCGGTAACCCCGTCCTTGTCGGCAATCTGCCGATCTGCCCCCGCCGCCAGTAGCCGCCGTACAATCTCCACATGCCGCGGCCCACCATCCCCGAGGATCACCGCCTCCATAAGCGCAGTCCAGTGCAGCCGGTTCAGGTGGTTCACGTCGACCCCGGCATCGATCAGCATCTGCACGGTCTCGACATGCCCGCGCTCGGCCGCCGGGATCAGCGCAGTTCCCCCGTAGCGGTTGGTGCTCTTGAGGTCGGCGCCGTGGCTCAGGGCCAGCCGCAGGATGTCGTTCAGGCCCCGGGCGCCGGCATACAGGTAAGGGCTGTCATCAATATTGTCCTTGGCGTTCACGTCGGCCCCGGCCTCGATCAGCGCTTGCGCCGCCGCAACCTGGTTGCCATGGGTAGCCACCAGCAGGGCCGTGCGCCCTTGCCCGTCACGGCTTTCCAGTCGGGCACCTTGTGTGAGCAACTGTTGCAGGGTGCGCACGTCGCCCTGGCGGGCGGCGTTGTGCAGGCGGTTGTCCATGGTGGTGTCCCCGCCGTGGGCGGCAAGGCTGGTGAACAGGGCGAGCAGCATGGCGGCGAAGGGTATACGCATGGGTGGGCTCCTGAGTGGCATGCCTGCATCGTAGAAAAATCACACCAAGTCTTGAAGTTAACTTTGCGCATGACCGACAGTGGTCTGCTGAATACACAAGGCAGGAAGCAAAACGATGAAATTCTCCACCCCGCTGATGAGCGCGCTGTGCCTGGCGATCGCGAGTGGGTGGGCATGTGCCGAGCAGGTGTTGCCCGCGCCACCCGAGCTGGCCTCCGGCTACCGCACTGGCCTGCAGCCGGTGCACGCCAACCGGCATATGGCCGCCGCAGCCAACCCGCTGGCCACCGAAGCGGGGCAAGCGATGCTGCGTGCTGGTGGCAGCGCCATCGACGCGGCGATCGCCATGCAAATGGTGTTGACCCTGGTCGAACCGCAATCCAGCGGCATTGGTGGTGGGGCGTTCATCCTTTACTGGGACGGCAAGCGCGTGCAGGCCTTCGACGGCCGCGAGGCTGCCCCGGCGGGGGTAACGGAAAAGCTGTTCTTGCAGGCCGATGGTTCACCGATGCCGTTCCGGTCGGCTCAGATCGGCGGGCGTTCAGTGGGTGTGCCCGGGGTGCTGCGCGCGCTGGAACTGGCCCACGAGCAGCATGGCAAGCTGCCTTGGCCGCAACTCTTTGCCCCGGCCATTGCGTTGGCACGAAACGGTTTCCCGGTTTCCGAACGCCTTCACACCCTTGTGGCTGGCGACCCGTACATTGCCCGTTCACCGGCCATGGCCCGCTACTTCCTGGACGAACAGGGCAAGCCGCTGCCGGTGGGCGCGACGTTGCGCAACCCCGAACTTGCGCAAACGTTCGAGCAAATTGCCGCGCAGGGTCCTCAAGCCTTCTACACCGGTGAAATTGCCACGGCCATCGTGGCCAAGGTGCGCAGCCATGCCAATGCCGGTTACCTGTCGTTGCAGGACTTGCAGCAGTATCAAGCCAAAGAGCGTGAGCCGGTGTGCGGCCCTTACAAGGCGTGGCGTATCTGCGGCATGCCACCGCCGTCTTCGGGCGGGGTGACGGTGTTGCAGACCCTCGGCATCCTCGAAGCGGTGCAGCGCATCACGCCACAACGCGACCTGGCGACGCTGCGGCCACTCGCCAGCACCTCTCCAGCGGGCCTCGAGGCATCGCCGCTGGCAGTGCACCTGATCGCCGAAGCCGAGCGCCTGGCCTATGCCGACCGCGCGCAGTACCTGGCCGACAGCGATTACGTGCCGGTCCCGGTCAAGGCCCTGACCGACGCCGCCTACCTGGCCAGCCGGGCAGCACAGATCGGCGAGTACAGCATGAAGCGCGCTCGCCCAGGGCAGCCGCAAGGCGCTGACCTGGCCCTGGCGCCCGACCGCTCGCCACTGCGCATTTCCACCTCACACCTCAGTGCAGTGGATGACAGCGGCCAGGCACTGGCCATGACCACCTCGGTGGAGGCCGCGTTCGGTTCGCACCTGATGGTCAAGGGGTTCCTGCTCAACAACCATCTCACCGACTTCTCGTTCATCCCGCAGGAACAGGGCAAGCCCGTGGCCAACCGGGTGCAGCCGGGCAAGCGGCCGTTGTCGGCGATGGCGCCCACCCTGGTGTTTTCGCGTGGCTCCAGCGCGTTGGTGGCCAGCCTCGGTTCGCCAGGCGGCTCGCAGATTATCGGTTATGTGAACAAGGCGCTGGTCGGCCTGCTGGATTGGCAACTCGACCCGCAGCAGGCCGCCGGCCTGCCCAACTTTGGCAGCCGCAATGCTGGTACCGAGGTTGAAGCGGGGCTGGCCAGCCCTGCGCTGATTCGCCAACTGGCGGCCTGGGGGCACGAGGTAACACCGATGACCATGACCAGCGGCCTGCAGATCATCCAGCGCAGTGGCGAGGGCTGGTCGGGTGGTGCCGATCCGCGGCGTGAAGGTGTGGCCCTTGGCGACTAGGCGTGATAGAACGCAGTGTTGCCATTCAGTAGTTGAATACCAAGATGACTATCAGCGCGAAATCGAATAGATCCCTGTTCGACCTCGACCTGCTACGCGCCATTGTGGTGGTGGCCGATTGCGGCAGCTTCACCACGGCGGCTGCCCGCCTGCACTCGACCCAATCAACCATCAGCCAGAAGGTGCGCCGCCTTGAAGACATGGTTGGCCATCGCCTGCTGGTGCGTGGCAACCGTGACGTGCTGCCGACCGATGCCGGGCAGACGCTGCTTGGCTATGCCCGGCACATGCTGGCGCTGAACGACCAGATGCTCGAAGCCTTGGCCGGGGCGATGGTGGGCACCACCGTACGCCTTGGTGTGCCCGAGGACTTTGTGGGCGGGCGTACCACCAATGCGCTGTCGGCGTTCAGCCGCCTGCACCCGCAGGTGAAGCTGGAAGTGACCAGCGGGTTGTGCCGCGACCTTAGCCAGGCTTATGACAATGGCGAGCTTGACCTGGTGTTGCTCAAGCAGCGGCGCAATACCCGCGAGGGCGTGGCCTGCTGGCCCGAGCGCTTGCAGTGGATCGACAGTGCGCGCACGCCTGCCTTCGAGCTGGACCCGATCCCGCTGGTGACATTTCCGCCGCGTGGCCTGTACCGCGAAGACATGATCAACGCCATCGAAGGCATGGGCCGGCGCTGGCGCATCAGCTTCACCAGTTCCAGCCTCAGTGGTATTCAGGCGGCAGTCGCCGATGGCATGGGCATCAGCCTGTTGCCGCCAAGGGCGGCAACGGGGGAGCACCGGGTGTTGGGGGCAGGGCAAGGGCTGCCGGAGGTCGACAGCTATGAAATCGTCATCGTCCATCGGCAGGCGGCAGATGTGATGATCAGGGCGTTGGCCGAAGTGATGACACAACTGCTGGCGGGCGGCGGGATCTGACAATCTCTGCTGGATGCGAGATTCTGCGGCATGGCGCGCTCCCACAGGGACCGCATTAGCTGGTTGAATCAGGCGCAGGCCGCAGCCGCCCGTGGCGACAGGTGAATCCCCGCAATCATGCAGCGCACCGAGCCGCCGGCCATCTCGATAGTTGGCACATCCAGCGGCACCAACCGGGCCGAGCGTTCGATACGCTGACGCTGCTCACCGGTCAGGCTGTCGAAGGCTTTGCGTGACAGCGCCAGGATGCGCCCGTCACGCCCGGACAACTCGATGGCGTTACCGGCAAACTGGCTGATCTGCTGGTTGCTCAGGTCAATCACATCGCGGCCCGACTCGATCAGGCGCATTCGTACCTCTTCAGCACGCGCCTTGTTGGTGAAGGTGTCAAAACCCACCAGCGCGAACTCGGTCGCCACGCACATCAGCACATTGGTGTGGTAGATCGGCGTGCCTTGTTCGTCGGCCGTGTCGAACACCATCGGCTCGAAGTTGAAATGCGTGCTGAAGCGCTCAAGGGCGATGGGGTCGGCGCGGTTGGAGCGCGCCGTGTAGGCCACCCGCGACAGGTGGTCAAACACCATGGCGCCGGTGCCTTCAAGGAACAGTTCGTCCTGTTCCAGCCCGGAATAGTCGATCACATCCTGCACCCGGTATTCCTGCTTGAGCATCTCGATCACGTCCGCACGCCGCTCGCGGCGGCGGTTGCGCGAGTACATCGAGTAGATCGCGATGTGCCCCCCGGGGTGGGTGGAGAACCAGTTGTTAGGGAATACCGAGTCGGGGGTGTTGTGCTCGCCGAAATCGTCGAACAGGTGCACGCGCACACCTTCGGCCTCCAGCGTGCCGACGGCCTGGGTGACTTCATCGCGCGCCACGTTGGCCAGGGCCTGCGCTGCGATGTCGGGGCTGTTGCGCTGGAACGAGTTGTCGGCTGCGGTTTCCGGGTTGGGGGTGAAGGCATGTGGCCTGACCATGACCACTGCTGCCGGGGCTTGAATCGAACGCGTTGGGAATGCCATGTGCAAATACCGGGTTGGGAGCAGGGTTAGGCAACGCGTCGGATGCGGCTTTTGGCAGCACGGCCACGGGTGTGGCTGAACAAGTCTTTCGGGTCGTCTTCCACCCAGGGCACCAGGTCGATCTTGCAACCCAGGCCTCGCTTCTCGGCTTGCTGTAGTACGTAACGTAGTACGGTGTAGTCTTCCAGCGCGAACCCTACCGAGTCGAACACGGTAACCTGGTTGTCGTGCTGGCGGCCTTCGGTTTCACCACGCAGTACGCGCCACAGGTCTACCACCGGGAAGTCCGCTGGCAGTTGCTGGATATCCCCTTCGATGCGGGTTTGCGGCTCGTACTCGACAAATACACGGGCGTTGCGCAGTACATCGGCATGCAGTTCGGTCTTGCCCGGGCAGTCGCCGCCCACGGCATTCAGGTGCATACCGGGTTCCAGCATGTCGGGTGTGATGATGGTGGCGTAGGCCTTGTCTGCGGTCACGGTGGTAATGATGTCCACGCCCTTCACCGCTTCGGCCACCGAGCCGGCACGGCGGATGGTGAGGCCGCTGTATTCCTTGAGGTTGGCGATCAGCTTGGCGGTGGCCAGCGGGTCGGTGTCGTAGGCAACGATTTCTTCAATGCCCAGGTGTTTGTGGAAGGCCAGTGCCTGGAATTCGCTTTGCGCACCATTGCCGATCAGTGCCATCTTGCGCGAGTTCGGCCGGGCCAGCGCCTGGGCTGCCATCAGCGAGGTGGCAGCAGTGCGCAGGGCAGTGGCGATGGTCAGTTCGGACAACAGCACCGGGTAGCCGGTGTCGACATCGGCCAGCACGCCGAAGGCCATCACGGTGTGCAGGTCGCGAGCGGTGTTGGCGGGGTGGCCGTTGACGTATTTGAAGGCATAACGGCTGTTGTCGGCAACCGGCATCAGTTCGATCACGCCCACTTGCGAATGGCTGGCAACCCGCGCGGATTTATCAAACTCCTGCCAGCGTTTGAAGTCTTCGCGAAGGGCTGCGGCCAACTCGCCAATGAATGGCGCTACGCCAATGTCATGTACCAAGTCCGACATGGTTGGAACATCAATGAAATACGTCATGCGCTTGCACCTTGTTATTGCGCTGTCACCCCGGCCATTGCAGGATGCACGCTTAAGATTGTTGAAGTGGCGTTGAACATTTTGATGAAAGGTTGCGTCAATCGGAAGAATGCAGGTTGCCAGTTTCATCAACTTTCTAGACAATCTGCCACCCCAAAGTAGCAATCTGATTAATTGGCAGGCTTTATGGATACTATCGATCGGGAACTGATTGCGCTGTTGCGGGACAATGCACGCACCCCCGTGCTGACCCTGGCGAAGAAGCTCAAGGTGGCCCGGGCGACCGTGCAAAACCGCATCACCCGGCTGGAAGAGCAGGGCGTGATCATTGGCTACACGGTACGCCTGCGCTCCGATGCACTGGAGCAGGGCGTGCGGGCAATTACCAGCATCGGCATCAGCGGCCACCACGCCGCAGAGGTCAAGCACGCGCTGCGCGGGCACCCCAACGTGGTGGCCATCCACACTACCAATGGCCGCTGGGACCTGATGGCCGAGTTGCGCGCCGACACCCTGGAAGCCTTCGACCGGGCGCTGAACACCATTCGCTCCATCCCGCACATCGAAAATACCGAGACCAGCATCCTGCTCTCGACCTACAAGATGTGACCGCTGGGTCAGGCTTTTTGACAGCTGCATTGCGCAAACTGTCACCCGTGCTTTTCACACTGCACAAAATAGCGTGGGTGGTGTGCATTCTGTAGCGTTCCGCTTGACCGCAGCCACTGGCAGAATGAAACGGCTTTCGCGGGGCGGTTTCAGGCGCACTAACCGCAGGTGCGTTCAAGAATAAAAAAGTCCGCTGCGAAGTTGCATCGGACATTAGTTTCAATCTTTGTTGTTTCCTGCGCTTACATCATTTCAATGACAGCAACCTGTACCTTGGTACCAACTTGTTGGTGCGGTGCGAGGCGTGGAAGTTTTACAAAAAAAGAATAAGAGTCGACCATCTCTGCGGTGATGATCATCGTTACGTGGTCGCTGATTTTGCTGTCCTACTTCGCTTACTGCCGACAGAATCCGCAGGCGCATGAGCAGTCGAATGGGGCTGCTGCGCAGCCCATCGCCGGCAAGCCAGCTCCCACAGGCGCTGAAGATGCTACGGCGAGCACCTGGCAAACCTGAAGCCATCGCCAGAAACCATGGAATCTCCCACAGGTACAGCGCAGTTCTTGACTTGTGGGAGCTGGCTTGCCGGCGATGGGGCGCAAAGCGGCCCCAATTACCTGTTCAACTGCCGGGCTGGTTATCGCGCAGCCAGTCCACCAGCCCCAGGATCGTCGGGGTGGTGGTGCGCCCGTGGGGCACTATCAGGTAGTACGCTTCACGCGGCCGCACCACCAGGTCAGTCAGGCGTACCAGTTCGCCGGAGGCCAGCAGGTGGTCGAGCATGCGCCCCCAACCCAATGCCACACCATGCCCGTGCAATGCGCCCTGGATGGTGTCGGTGTACAGCTGGCAACGCAGGGTGTAGTGCAGTTTCGGCGGGTTGCCGCCCAGTGCGCGGAACCAGGTGGGCCAGGTCATCCAGCCTTCGGTAGTGGCGTCGGCATCGAGCAGGTCGGCACGGTACAGTGCCTCCAGCGATTCCGGCTGCGGGTTGCGCGCCAGCCACGCCGGTGAGCACACCGGGAAAATCTCTTCATCGAACAGGTGCAGGGCGATGCCGTCTTCCCAGCGGCCGTTGCCAAAGCGCACCAGCAGGTCAACATCGTGGTTACGCAGGTCGCCGGTAAACATCTGCGTGGCCAGGCGCAGGCGCACCTGGGGCAGGGCGCTGCGCAAGCTGCCCAGGCGCGGCATCACGCGCAACTGGGAAAAGGTAGCGGTGGAACTGAGCACCAGCTCCTGCTCGCTGTCGCCTTCGCTGAGGCGGTCGAACACCGAGGCGATCTTCTGCATGGACTCGGAAATCACTGCGTACAGCGCCTGGCCTTCGCTGGTCAGGCGGATGCCGCGGTGCAGGCGCTGGAACAGCTGGTGGCCGAGGTTTTCTTCCAGCAGCCGGACTTGCTTGCTCACGGCTGCCTGGGTCACGCCCAGTTCCTGGGCGGCCTGGGTAAAACTGTTGTGACGGGCTACCGCTTCGAATTCGAGCAGCGCGGTCATCGACGAAATGATGCGCCGGTAGCCTTTATGTGTGTTGCTGTTTTCTTGTGTTTTCATGCGACGTCCTGGCAAGGCGCGACGCGCTGGTCCGCGCCGCGCGGGCACAGTGGCAGAAAAAGCATCATGGCGGTAGCTCTGTGGGAGCGGGCGAGCCCGCGAACACCGGCAAAGCCGGTGCCATACACCGCATGTCCTGATTCGCGGGCGCGCCCGCTCCCACCCTGACCGCATCGCCTTGCGCATCGTTTTTCGAGTGATCTGGAGGCTGCTGGCTAATGCCTTCAGGGCTGACGTTCGGCTACGGCCCGCAAGGTCCTGAGCGTCACCACCGGCGCATCCACCACAAACCGGTTGGCCAGCCACCCCGGTACATCCCCGGCCGGGTCGGCCTGCAACTGGTAGGTCACCTCCGTCTCGCGCTCGCCCAGTGGTTTCATCCGCCACTCACCGCTCAGATGCTGCACCCGTATCAGGCCATCAACCTTGGGGATCCTGTCGGGCTCGGCACTCAGGTGCCGCAGCAGCGTGCCGTCGTCCAGCCGTTCGCTGGTCACCTTCAGCACGATATCCCGCGGCATGGTCGGCCAGGGTAGGTTGGTAGTGAGGTACACCCAAGTGTTCTCACCGTCCACGTCCAGTAAACGCATCTGGTCGCAGGCGTACAGCCATTTGCAGGCTACGCGCAAGTTCTCTTGCAGGTCGGTGAGGGTACGCACGCTGGCCTTCATGGTGCTGATACCACGAAATTGCTGGTAGGAAGTGCCACTGGTGTCGCTCAGGTATACACGAATGCCTTCGCGGTCATAGGCCAGCTTCCAGTCATCGGCGGCCAGGGCAGGGGTGCACAGCAGCAGGGCGGCGAGCAGCAGGCAGCGGTTCATGGCCGGTACCGCGCAAGGGATGGGTGTTTGAGTATGCGCGGCAAACAGAAAGCCCGCCAGGTTGGCGGGCTTGCGGGTATCAGCGTGAACTTAGCGCTTGGGGTTCAGCGTCAGGTGCACATGACGGTTCACGTCTTTGTACAGCAGGTAGCTGAAGTTGCCTGGGCCGCCGGCGTAGCAGGCTTGCGGGCAGAAGGCGCGCAGCCACATGAAGTCGCCGGCTTCCACTTCGACCCAGTCCTGGTTCAGGCGGTACACCGCCTTGCCTTCCAGCACATACAGGCCGTGTTCCATCACGTGGGTTTCAGCGAACGGGATAACGCCGCCCGGCTGGAAGGTGACGATGTTCACGTGCATGTCGTGGCGCATGTCGGCCATGTCGACAAAGCGGGTGGTTTTCCAGCGGCCTTCGGTGCCCGGCATTTCGATGACGGTGGCGTTGTCGCGGTGGGTGACGAACGACTCCGGTACGTCCAGGCCTTCGACCTTCTGGTAGTGCTTGCGCAGCCAGTGGAAGGTGACGTTGGACTTGCTGTTGTTGCGCAGGCTCCACTCGGCGCCCGGGGCCAGGAAGGCGTAGCCGCCCGGTACCAGGGTGTGGTTTTTGCCTTCGACGGTGATGTCCAGTTCGCCTTCGACGATGAACACCACGGCTTCGGCATTCGGGTCCAGCTCAGGGCGCTCGCTGCCGCCTTCCGGGGCCAGTTCGACAATGTATTGCGAGAAGGTTTCGGCAAAGCCGGTCAGCGGGCGGGCGATGACCCACATGCGCATCTTGTCCCAGAACGGCAGGTGGCTGGTGACGATGTCACGCATCACGCCTTTAGGGATGACGGCATAGGCTTCGGTGAACATGGCACGGTCAGTCAGCAGCTCGGTTTGAGCCGGGTGCCCACCGTGGGGGGCGAAGTACGAATGGTTCGACATGGACGATCTCGACTTGTTGTTCTCTCCCCATGCCGTGAACCGCACCGGCCGGTGCGGCGCAGGGGATGTGGCGACAGAATAGGGTCGAGCGCATGCCATCCACAAATTAAATGTTGGAATACCCGGTATTTGGTCGCTGAATGTCGACCTGCCTTCCAACGTGCTGCTCCGGCAACTGGTCGCCTTGGCCGAACAGCTTGTGGCGCAGGGTGCCCTCGGTGTAGCTCGACGGGTAGCGGCCACGGCGTTGCAGCTCGGGCACCAGCAGCTCTACCACATGGGCCAGGTCGTCCGGCTGCACGGCGTAGGTCAGGTTGAAACCGTCGATGCCGGTCTGGTCCAGCCAGCTTTCGAGCTGGTCGGCAACCTCGCTGGCTGAGCCGATCAGCACCGGCCCGCGACCACCCAGGCCAACAAACTCGGCAGCCTCGCGAACGGTCCAGCGGCGGTCGGGATCGGCGGCGGTGAAGGCGGCCAGGGCAGCGCGGCCGGCATCTTTTTCCACGTATTCGATCGGTGCATCGGGGTCCAGGCCGGCGAAGTCGATGCCGGTCCAGCCCGACAGCAGCGCCAGGGCTGCGTCCAGGTCGACATAGCGGCGGTATTCGGCGAAACGGGCTTCGGCTTCTTCCCGGGTAGCGGCGACGATCAGCAGCGCCTGGGCATAGATCAGTACTTCCTCACGGCCACGCGCGGCGGCCTCGCTGGCCTGGCGGATGCCGTCGGCGTAACGGCGCAGCACCGTGGGGGTCGGCCCGCTGATGAACACGCATTCGGCGTGCCGCGCCGCGAACTGTTGGCCGCGCGCCGAGGCACCGGCCTGGAACAGCACCGGTGTACGTTGCGGTGAAGGCTGGCACAGGTGCATGCCCGGCACCTGGAAGTGCTCGCCAGCATGGTTGATGGGGTGCACGCGGGTTGGCTCGATGTAGCGCCCGCTGTCGCGCTCCAGCAGCACGGCGTCGTCGTCCCAGCTCTTTTCCCACAGCTTGTACAGCACCTGCAGGTATTCCTCGGCCAGATCGTAGCGTTGGTCGTGGCCCAGTTGGCGGGCCAGGCCGAGGTTGCGTGCGGCGCTGTCGAGGTAGCCGGTGACGATGTTCCAGCCGACCCGGCCATTGCTCAGGTGGTCGAGCGTGGACATACGCCGGGCGAAGGGGTAGGGGTGTTCGTAGGTCAGCGAAAAGGTAACGCCAAACCCCAGGTGTTCGGTAACCCCGGCCATGGCCGGCACCAGCAGCAGCGGGTCATTGACTGGCACCTGCACGCCGCCGCGCAGGGCGGCTTCGGGGCCGCCCTGGTACACGTCGTAAATGCCCAGCACATCGGCAATGAACAGGGCGTCGAACAGGCCGCGCTCCAGCAGGCGGGCCAGGTCGGTCCAGTAGCTCAGTCGGTTGAAGGCCACGCTGGTGTTGCGTGGATGGCGCCACAGGCCAGGGGACTGGTGGCTGGCGGCGTTCATGCTGAAGGCGTTGAAGCGGATCGGGCGGGGCATGCTGACTGCGCTCCACTCAAGGCAACACGGAAGCCGGGTAGACCGCATCGGCCACCTGCAGCTTGTGCGGGATCAGGCCCAGGCCCTGGAAGGTATCGGCCAGTTTCTGTTGTTCGGCAACGATCTGCGGGGTGATGGCCACGGCGTTGTAGTTACGGCGCTCGCTGGCCACTTCCAGCACGTTGGCACTGATACCCAGTTGCGGGGCCAGCAGTGCGGCAACTTCGGCAGGCTTGGCGTTGGCCCATTGGCTGACCTTGCCCAGTTCGGTGAAGAAGGTTTTCAGCAGCGCACGGTGCTGGTCGGCATAGCTGGCGGTGGACAGGTAGAAGGTGCGGTTGTTGGACAAACCACTGCCGTCACGCAGGTTCTTCAGGCCTGGCTGGCTTTCGGCTGCGGCGAGGAACGGGTCCCATAGGGTCACGGCCTGGACGCTACCCGATTGCAACGCGGCCACGGCATCGGCGGCATTGTTGACGTAGGCGGGGGTGATGTCCTTGTAGGTCAGGCCCGCCTGCTCCAGCGCCACGGCCAGCAGGTACTGGGCATTCCAGCCGCGGCCGGTGGCCACGCGTTTGCCTTTCAGGTCTTGCACGCCGGCCAGGTGATCCTGCTCGCGCACCACCAGGCCGATGCCGCGGGGGTAGGGCTGCTCGGCGGCCAGGTACACCACGGGTTTGCCAGCGGCCTGGGCGAACACCGACGGGGCATCGGCCGCGTGGCCAAGGTCGATGGCGCCGGTGCTCAGGGCTTCGAGCAACTGCGGGCCGGCGGCAAATTCGTGCCAGCTGACCTTCACGCCTTGCGGTGCCAAGGCCTTCTCCAGGGCGCCGCTGCCTTTGAGGATGTTGATGCTATTGAACTTCTGGTAGCCGATACGCAAGGTCTTGGCATCGTCGGCCAAGGCTTCGGACCAAGGCAGCAGGGCACTGGCGACGCTGGCCAGCAGGCCGCCGATCAGCAAGCGGCGCAGCGGGGAGAAAGCACGGGTTGGCATGGGGTTGCTCCTTGAAACCGGGTGGAAAGCGATGGGCCCAGACTAAGGAGGTGGCGTTAGGCTTTCAATTTATATATTCCTGTTTGTTAGATTGTTTTGTTATTTTTATATCCTTTTGTTTTGTAATGGTCTGCAATCTTCGACATTTTTTTCACATTCGCTTGCTAGCATCCCGGCAAACCCGAGGAGCCCCTACATGCCGCACATCCTGCGCAAGCGCAGCACCCGCATCGCCCTGACCGCCACCACCGGCCTGCTCACCGCCACCTTGGGTTTTTTTGCCTGGCAGAGCTTTTACCCGGTTCAGGCTGCCTCAGGCTGGGATGTCGAGGTATTGCACCGCGATGTGGCCAAGGCCGCCTCGCTGCTGCCGCAAGCGGATGGCAGCCTGCTGGTCAGTCGCGAGCTGGACGATGGGCGTGGCAGCATCCTCAAGATCACCGCAGCAGGCGACCGGGTCGTGGTGATCGACAACTTGTCCAAGCCCGATGGCATGGTTGCCGCGCAGGGTGGTTGGGTGTTCAGCCAGGAAGGTGGCCAGGCACCTGTGAGCCTGGCCCGCGACGGCCAGGTAACCCACCTGTTCGAGGGTGAAAGCGTGCAAGGCCTGTGGAATGACGGCGACCATCTGTATGCCATTGAAGACCGCAAGGGCAACGGCCGTTTGATGCGCTACGACTGGAACAGCGGCCAGCTCGATGTGCTGCGTTCCGGCCTTACCGAAACCGAAGGCCTCACCCGTTGCAGCGACGGTCGTCTGCTTTACACCGAAAAGGCCAATGGCAAGGTTCGCGCCCTGTCGGACGATGCCAAGGACCCGGTGGTGGTGGATAACCTGCGTAACCCGACGTTCCTGTTCTGCGACCAGCGTGGCCTGTGGATCAGCGAAGACAATACCCACCGTGCGCGGCTGCTGCGGGTTGACGCTGATGGCGTGCAGCGCACCGTGCTGACCTTCCTCAAGGCGCCGCAATCGATCGTGGCGGACGGCAAGGGCGGCTACCTGCTGGCCGAGGGCGGGCGTAACCGCGTGCTGCACCTGACCCCGCCCGTGGAGCGCAGCACCGCCCAGCGAGACTGACCCCGGCTAGCTGGGCAGGCGTTGCTTGCGCCCCGGCAGCAGGCCCAGCACCAGCATGCAGCCCAGCAGGATCACCAAGCCACCCGCAGCTTGCAAAATGCTCAGGGCTTCATCGAGAAACAACGCACCGACCAGTACCGCCACCAGTGTGACCACGAATTCCACGCTGATCGCGCGGGTGGCGCCGATGCGTGCCACCAGGCCGAAGTACAACACGTAGGTAGTCGCGCTCATCACCGCGCCGCTGAGCAGCAAGTAAAGCCAGTCGCTGGCTTGCGGGGTGCCGGGCACCGGCACGAGCAGCAGCAGTGGCAGGGTCAGCAGCCCACCTGCCAGAAATGCCCCGCCTGTGACCGTCCATGGGTCTTGGCCACGCAAGTGCAGGCTGGCGTAGTTGCTGCCGTAGGCGGCACTGATGCAGCCCAGCAACGACGCGATGCAGCCGTGGATGAAATCGTCGTCGACCGGCCGGGCGGGGAAACCGACCAGAATGGCGATGCCGACAATGCCCAGCAGCAGCCCGGCCAGGCCTTGCGGGGTGATTTTTTCAAGCCCCCAGACCCGCCCGATCAGCATCGAGAACAGCGGAATGGTGGCGACGAAAATGGCAGCCATTGCCGTGCCGATGCGCGGGGTGGCGTATGAAAGGCCGATCAGTTGCCCGGCCACTGTGGTTGCGCCCACCACCAGCAACGGTACCAGCAAAGGCCGCATGCGCAGTGTGCGGCGCAGCAATGCCGCCAAGGTGGCCAAGGTGCCGCCGGCAATCAGCGCGCGCAGGCTGACTGCGCCCACCCAGCCAAAGGCATGCACCACCTTGAGCACCACCAAAAACGAAAAGCCCCAGGCGATGGCCAGGAACAGGTAGGCGGCAAGGTCGCGCGGTTGCATGGGGCAGGGTCCATCCAGGGCAGGGGCAGGCAGGCTAGCGGGTTGCAGGGTGCCGTATCAAGAACAGTCGACGTCAATGCAGCATGGCTACTCGACCAACAGCGCGCTTCCCTGCGTGGCCGCGCTCACGGATAATCCCCCTCATTCCAATAAACAGCCTGTGAGTGGGTATGAGTGATTCCGTAGTCGGCCTTGGCCAGCCTGAAACCGTAGGGGGGCGCAGAACGCGCAAGAACAACCCCGAAAAAACGCGCGAGGACATCCTCCAGGCGGCCATCAACGAGTTCGTCCAGCAAGGCCTGGCCGGCGCCCGCGTCGACGCCATCGCCGAGCGCACCGCCACCTCCAAGCGCATGATCTATTACTACTTCGGCAGCAAGGAGCAGCTGTACTGCGAGTGCCTGATCAAGCTGTACGGTGATATCCGCAAGACCGAGCAAAGCCTGGACCTGGAGTCGCTGCCAGCCGAGCAGGCGATCCGCCGGTTGGTGGAGTTCACCTTCGATCACCACGACCGCAACGTGGATTTCGTGCGGATCATCTGCACTGAAAACATTCACTATGGCGAGTACGTCAAGCAGTCACCGGCGATTCGCGAGATGAGCAGCCTGGTGCTCGAAGCGTTGGGCAACACCCTGCGCCGCGGTGTACAGGAGGGTGTGTTTCGCGCAGGCATCGAGGTGATCGACCTGCACATGCTGATGAGTTCGTTCTGTTTTTATCGTGTATCGAACCGGCACACCTTTGGCGAGATCTTCCAGATCGACCTGTCTGATGATCAGGTCAAGCAGCGCCACAAAGCCATGATCTGTGACGCCGTGTTGCGCTATATCTGCGCCTGAGCAGCGCTTACTCGCCCAGCCGTTGCTCGCGCGACGGCGGGTAGCCGAAGTATGCCGCATAGCACTTGCTGAAGTGCGACACCGAGACAAACCCGCAGGCCACCGCCACTTCCATCACCGACAGGTCGGAGTACTGCAACAGCCGACGGCTCTTGGTTATACGCAGTTCCATGTAATAGCGCCGCGGTGAAGTACCCAGCTGGGCCTGGAACAGGCGGTCGATCTGCCGGCGCGAGCGGCCGCTGTAGGCTGCCAATTGGTCGAGGCTGAGGGTTTCCTCAAGGTTGTTCTCCATCAGCTCGACGATGGTGCGCAGGTGCAGGCTCATGGACTTCTTCGCCCCTGGGCCTACCTGGCGGTAGCGGGCCCCGGAGAACGACAAAATCTCCTCCACCCCTTCGGCCAACCCGTCACCATACAGCCGGCGCACCAGGCCTAGCATCAGCTCCATCGCGCCATTGGGGCTGGCGGCGCTGAGGCGGTCACGGTCGAGGGTGAAACTGGCCGGTGTGATGCGTGTTTGCGGGCTGCGCTCAGACAAGCTGGCGCGCTGCTCGGGGTGGATACTGCAACCGTAGTCGTCCAGCACCCCGGCGCGGCCAAGGAACCAGGCGCCGTTCCACAAACCGCCCAGGGCCATGCCGTGGGCGGCGCAGTCGTCCAGCAGGCGGTCGAGTTCAGGGTACTTGAGTGGGGTGCGCAAGCCGCCGCAGATGACCAGCAGGTCCAGCTCCTTCAACGCTTCGGCAGACAGCTCGGTGGCTACCAGCTCCAGCCCAAGGTCACTGAGCACGCGATCGCCGTCCATGGACAACGGGGTGAACTGGAAGCTGTCGGCGCGCAGCAGGTTGGCGGTGACCAGTACGTCCATGGCCACGGTAAAACTGGCCATGGAGAAATGTTCGAGCAGGACGAAATCGACGCGATAAGGTGCCTGGGCGTTGGCGCTGGTGGATTTCAGCCGCAGCATGTTGCTGGTGCTGGTCTTCTTGCTGAACTGACGTGGCGTGGGCACTCTGGTCTCCGCTTCCTGGCTGGCCCGCAGAGTGTGGCGGCTGGCCGGGGGAAAGACAATCGTCCCGGTGGGCGTGTCGTATTTCAGGTCGTGTTCAGGCAACCTGCGTGGTTTGATGCTTTACCCCCTGTGACTGAGGACGCCCTTGATGAAATACGCCATTGCCCTGTTGCTCAGCCTGTTGCCAGTGCTGGCCAATGCCCTGGAACCGGGGGAGAAACTGGCCCCGTGGACGCTGCTTGACCAGCACGACCAGGCCTACAGCCTGAGTGCCGACACGCACATTTTGCTGGTAGCCCGCGACATGGACGGCGCAAAACTGGTCAAGGCCGCGCTGGCCGCGCAACCCAAGGGCTACCTTGAGGCGCGTGATGCCGTGTTCGTTGCCGATATCCAGCGCATGCCAGCGCTGATCAGCAAGCTGTTCGCCATCCCTGCAATGCGCGATTACACTTACCGTGTACTGCTCGACCGCGACGGGCGCGTCGCTGGCCGTTATCCCGGACAGGATGGCCAGGTGCAGTGGTTGCAGGTCGAGCAGGGCGTGTTGGTGAGCCAGCGGGCGTTCACCGATGCGGCGGCGTTGAAGGCGGCGCTGGAGAGCGCCCGGCAGCGTTGAGAGCCAAGCAGTTGGCCAAATCAATCTGAACCCTCGGCGCTGGCAGTAACCCAACCCAATACATGCCAAATGGGAGAGCGCTCATGGAAATCGGAACGGTCTGGATCAGTATCGCGGCCTTGGTCATCCTGCTGGAAATCTGGGCCATCTGGCACATCATCGGCAGTGACCGGCGCGCCGAGCGCAAGATGCTGTGGATCATCTTCGTGGTCTATGCACCGTTTCCCGGGTTGCTGTTCTGGGCCTGGCGCGGGCCTCGGGCAGTGAAGGGCAGGGCGGTCCTGCAGGAAAAATGACAATACAGGCGCGGGCGTTCCCCGCGCTTGACCTCGAGTTAACTCAAGGTCCGATACTCCGCCACTCATTCATCAGAACGAGGGCGTGTCGTGACCAATCCAACTGCATTTCAGCTGAGCAACCCTGAGGGGCTGTACGACCCGAGTGGCAATGCCTATTCCCATGTCGCCGAGGTGCGCGCCGGCAGCCGGCTGCTGTACATCGCCGGTCAGGGCGGAGAGGGCAGTGATGGCCAGCTGTCGCCAGTGTTCGCAGAACAGGCGCGCCAGGCGCTGGCCAACCTGGAACTGGCCCTGGCTTCCAAGGGGGCCAGTCTGGCTCAGGTGTTCAAGCTGACCTTGCTGATTGTCGAGCACTCCGAGGAGTGCCTGCGGCAGTGGGTGTCAGAGGCTGACCGCGCCTGGGGCCCTTACATGAAACCAACCTGCACGCTGATCCCGGTACCCCGCCTGGCGCTGGACGGCATGCTGGTGGAAATCGAGGCAATCGCCGCGATGGGGTAAAGAGCCAGATATTGCTTTGCCTGTTTGGCGGCGGTTCGACGCCTCGACAAGCCCGCTCCTAGAGGTTCAGTGCTTTCCTCAAGGCATCGGCAATACTTGTGGGAGCAACTGTCTTGCTCAATTTCTAAAAGCTGGCGCGATCCCTGTGGGAGCGGGCGCGCCCGCGAACACCGGCAAAGCCGGTGCCATCCACCGCGTCGCCTGCTTCGCGGGCACGCCCGCTCCCACAGGGATTGCGCAAGTTTTGGGTTAACGCGGTAGCTGTGGGAGCTTCAGCCGGTGCCGGGTATCTCTTGGGGAAGTCGCTTGTATATCGGCGCCGGTCCTGACTACATTGCCGCTATAACAACAAATTCCCTCAGAGGTGACCACACCATGAGCACCGGCAGCACCACGCTTACCGACCATAAGGCCAAGGCCTGGCTCTGGCCCGCACTCTTCAGCCTGATAGCCTTCGCCGCCAACTCGGTGTTCTGCCGGCTGGCGCTGAAGGACGGGGCCATCGACCCGGCCTCATTCACCGTGGTGCGCCTGGCCAGTGGTGCGTTGTTCCTGCTGCTGTTGATCCGCCTGCGCAACCCCGCGCTGGCCATGGGCGGCAGCTGGCGTGGCGGCCTGGCGCTGTTCCTGTACGCGTTCCTGTTCTCTGCGGCGTACCTGCAATTGGGCGCAGGGGCCGGTGCCTTGCTGCTGTTCGGTGCGGTGCAGATCACCATGTTCGGCTTTGCCTGGTACAAGGGTGAACGCATCACCCCCCGCATGCTGCTGGGCATGCTGATCGCCTTTGCCGGGCTGCTGGTGCTGTTGTTGCCTGGTGCAGCCGCACCACCCTTGGCCAGTGCCTTGCTGATGGCCCTGTCTGGCATGGCGTGGGGTGTTTACACATTGCTAGGCAAGGGTTCGCCCAGGCCACTGGCGGATACCGCCGGTAATTTTGCCCGCAGCCTGCCTTGCCTGGTGCTGCTGATACCGATGCTGATGCTGGGCACTGGCCCACACCTTACCTCGCTTGGCGTGTTGTATGCCTTGGGGTCCGGCGTGCTGGCCTCTGGCGCGGGTTACGCAGTGTGGTATGGCGTGGTCAGGCAAGTCAGCGCGCAGCAGGCTGCGACCATGCAGCTCAGTGTGCCGGTGATTGCCGCACTGGGCGGTGTGGCCTTGATTGGTGAACCTTTGTCGTTGCGCTTGCTGATCGCCTGCGTGGTGGTGCTCGGCGGTATCGCCCTGGCGCTGGTACCACGGCGTTAGAAAAAGCTGCGCTGCGCCTTGAGCGTGACCACGCTGTCGCAATAGGTGTTGAAGCCCGAATACGCATCGCAACCGCCGCCACTGAGGTTGGAGTTGCTGTAAATCAGGTTCAGGTCGATACCGAGCCAGGGCCGCGACAGTTCCAGCGACCAATCGGAAAAGGCATTCACCTGGCTGCCATCGCCAATGGTGAACGGCGTGCCCAGCTGGTGATGGGCAAGCTTTACGGTCAGGTCGACATCGAACAGCGGCAGCTGGCCAAAGTCGGCGAACAGGGTGCTGGTGCGGTTGTCGGGGTTATCGCGCAACGCGCCGCCGAAGCGGCTGCCCAGCACCGAGATGCCACCGTACAGGGCATAACTGTCGGGGCCTGCGATGTTCGGCTGACTGTAATGGATCAACCCCACCTCGTAGCCCAGGCTGCTGTCGAAATGGTGCTTGTAGCCCAGGTAGCTGTCCAGGCGCAGGGTCGAGTTCGGGGTAACGCCCATGCTGGGCGCGTACTGGCCCAGGTACCAGCCACTGGGGTGGCTGAAGTCCAGCCCACCATGGAAGGCGCCGACGGCACTGGGTGAGATAAGGCCTTGGGCCATGGTGCGCGAGGGCGTGGTGCCGAGCGTGAAGTCGAAGCTGCCCAGTTCGCGTTTGATCTGCTGGGCCAGTAGCACAGGGCTGAACAGCAGTGCAGCGCTCAGCAACAGAAGGGGCCTGGTCAAGGTGTGCGTCCTGCAAGGCTTGCGGTTGAGCGGTAGAGCATACCCCTGTGGGTAGAGCGAGGGAACCGCTGCCTGCGCCACTCAGCCTTTGGTCGAGCGGTCTGCGTCGGCGGCTTCGGTGACCACTGGCAGGTTGCCTGCACGCTGGATCACCCGCCGTTGCTGCTCGTAGTCGTCCAGGGAAAGGCCGCGGCGCTGCAACGCTTCCAGCTGCAGCTGACGGGTTTCTTCGGCGGTATACGGGCGCAGTTCAGGGTGGCTGGCACAGCCGCTGATGACAGCGATGGCGAAAACGGCAAAGGTGGCGGTCAGCAGGCGGGCCAGGGTGTTCATCGGGGTAGCTCCAGGGGCCAGGGTCTTGGGCGGCGAGTTGATGGAGCAAGGTTATTCGGCCAGGGCATCCAGCAGAAATCGCCCTCTTCAATAGTGACTATCGATGAACCGGGCTGGGTGTACTGGATATTGCGTTTTGGTGCACAGGGGGGAAAGTGGGCTACTGCCCCAGCATCTGCCTGACCAGCCACTGCCCCGCCGGCCCCAAGGCCCGCCGGCTCGACCAGGCCACATCCATATCCACCCGCCGCGGGTAACCCGCTATCTGCAACTCCACCAGCTCCTGCCCGAACCGTGCAACCAGCGCCCTGGGCAACTCGGCCCAGCCAAACCCGCGCACGGCGAACTCCAGCAGGGTGAGGTAATCGGGGGCCGACCAGGCCTGGCCGCGGCCGTGGTGCAGGCTGGGGGCATAGGTCTTGATGTACAGCTGCCGCGCGTTTTCCAGGTGGTGCGCTTGCACCTTTTCAAGGCCCGCCAGTGGGTGCCCGCAGGCCACGTACACACCAAACTCTGCCTGCTCGGGCAAGCGCGCCACGGCAACGTCGGCGGGGTAGCGCGGCTGTGTCGCAAGAATGCCGATATGTGCCAGGCCCTGCTGGATCAACTCGATCACATCGGCATCTTCCGAAGGGCCGCAGCGCAATTCGGTATGCGGGTAGTGCTGGTCGAACCGGGCCATCACCGCGCCCTGGAAGGTTACGCTGTAGCTGTCCGACATCACTACCGAGACCAGCGGCTCGACATTTTCAGCCAGCCGCACCGCCAGGGCATCGAGCTGGGCGCTGGCCTCGAGAATCGCCTCGACATGGCTCAGTACCTGGCGGCCAGCCTCGTTCAGCGTGGGGTGGCGGCCGCCACGGTTGAACAGCGGGCAGCCTATGTCAGCCTCGAAGTTGGCGATGGCGATGCTGACAGTGGACTGGCTTTTGCGCAATTTGCGCGCAGCAGCAGAGAACGAACCCAGCGATGCGGCTTCGACAAAGGCAACCAGAGCTTCAGGTGAGTAGCGCATTTTATTGATAAAACCGATGGTATATGTGCAGCGAGTATCGGTTTTGGCAAAGAAAATAGGAAGCACGACAACGGGCTGTGGGAGGAGTGCGACAATGGTGCGGTTGACAATCAAGGTAGAAACAAATTGTTACCACATAGGTAGCCTGCTACCATTTGCCATCCGTGAGATACGATGTCTGTCATGTGTATGACTAGTTGAGTTCGCTGCATTCAAAGCAGCGTTCTGTAAGGTCGACAAGAGCAGGGCTTGAGCCTGCCGATGAGCACGTTTCACGGGTCTGAGTGATTAGTCATAGGTAGACCTGCATGTTGCTAGCCAAACAAACCTCGCGAAGGAAGTTCCTGCTTTCGTCGCTGATCGCCTTGCCCGCGATGGGCATTACCGTCAACGGCCTGAGTGCCGCGCTGGCGGCAGAAATGGCGGCGCCGAACCTCGACAGCTACACCCCGTGTTTCTTCACCCCGGCCGAATGGACCTTCATCCTCGCCGCCTGCGATCGCCTGATCCCCGCCGACGGCCGTGGCCCCGGTGCGCTGGAAACCAACGTGCCGATCTTCATCGACCAGCAACTGGCCGGTGACCTGGGCAGCGAGATCTACCTGGAGGGCCCGTTCGACCTGAATGCCCCGGCCACCCTGGGCTACCAGCTGCCGTACACCCCGCAGCAGATCTACCGCAAAGGTATCGCCGCGCTGGAAAGCTGGTGCCAGGCCACCCACGGCCAGCACTTCGCCCTGCTCGAACTGGACAAGCGCGATGACGTACTGAAGAAGCTGCAGGCCGGCCAGGTCGACTTCGCCGCCCATGGCGAAAGCGTGCTCAAGGCCAAGCTGTTCTTCGGCGAACTGCTCAACCACAGCCGTCAGGGCTGGCTGGCCGACCCCATCTACGGCGGCAACAAGGGCATGAAGGCGTGGATTGCCATCGGCTTCCCCGGTGCCCGGGCCAGCTACCTGGAATGGGTCGCCCAGCACAACGTCCCGTACCCCCTCGGCCCGGTCAGCCTGACCGGCCAACGCGGTTGATCCCTTCGCTTCGAGTTACAGCATTCAAGGTTTTTTATGGCACACATTACCAATGATGAAGTCGACGTCGCCGTCGTCGGCCTGGGTTGGGCCGGCTCGCTGATGAGCATCGAGCTTGCCCAGGCAGGCTTGAAAGTGCGCGCCTTCGAGCG
>NZ_JBIBGE010000055.1:0-25470 GCF_042956345.1 Pseudomonas sp. NPDC008258 | reverse complement strand
CGCGAACACCGGCAAAGCCGGTGCCATTTACCGCGCTGGCTTCTTCGCGGGCACGCCCGCTCCCACAGGTATGGCGCTGGCTTCGGGTTAACACGGTTTCTGTGGGAGCGGCTTCAGCCGCGAACACCGGCGAAGCCGGTGCCATCCACCGCGGTGGCTTCTTCGCGGGCACGCCCGCTCCCACAGGTATTGCGCTGGCTTCGGGCTCAAACGATCTCTGTGGGAGCGGCCGGGTACCATCAACTGGCCTTCAACGCCTCTCTGGCCCGCTGGGTGGTATGCATCGGCTGCGGCTTGGCCCAGTTCTCCGGCAGGTTGATGAAGTCCACCAGTTCGCGCAGTCGGCCCTGGTCCCGGCCATTGAAGGCGAACGACAAGCGCGTCAGGTGGCTGAAGTTGCCTACCTCATGCTCGGCGCCGCTGTCCGGTTGCTGGTAGTACTTGCCACTCAGGCGCAAGTCGGCAAAACCCTCCTGAATGTCGAACAGTGCCGCTTCGCTCAGCGGGTGGTGCATGCGGATCACGAATTGGCTCTTCAGCCAGCGGCTGGAGTGGTAGTTGCTGTAGAACTGGTTGATCTCCTCCACGGCCTCATCGGCACTGTGTACCAGGCGCACCAGCTTCAGGTCGCTGGGCAGGATGTAGCGGTTTTCTTCCAGCTGGCGGCTGATAAAGTCCAGGCAGTCACGCCAGAAACTGCCACCGGGCGAGTCCAGCAGCACCACCGGTACCAGAGGGCTCTTGCCGGTCTGGATCAAGGTCAGTACTTCAAGCGCTTCATCGAGGGTGCCGAACCCCCCCGGGCACAGCACCAGGGCATCGGCCTCCTTGACGAAGAACAGCTTGCGGATAAAGAAGAAGTGGAAGGGCAGCAGCTTGTCGGTGCCGCCCACGGTCGGGTTGGCATGTTGCTCGAAGGGCAGGGTGATGTTGAAACCCAGGCTGTGGGCGCTGCCAGCGCCTTCGTGAGCGGCGGCCATGATGCCGCCGCCGGCACCGGTGATGACCATCAGGTCGGAGCGCGCCAGGGTGGCGCCAAGCTCGCGGGCCAAGGCGTACATCGGGTGTTCCAGCGGCGTGCGTGCAGAGCCGAACACGGTCACCTTGCGCCGGCCTTTGTAGTGCTGCAGGGTGCGGAATGACTGGTCCAGTTCGCGCAAGGCCTGCAGGGTGATCTTGGCGCTCCAGCGGTCGCTATCGTCATGGGCCATGCGCAGCACGGTCAGCATCATGTCGCGGTACAGCGGCAGGTTGGGGCTGTCGGGTGCTACCAGTTGCAGTTGTGCGTCGATATTGCTGAGGTCGATGTTGTTGTCGCGGAAGTGGCTGAACAGCAGTTCATTCGATTGGTAAGGCATGCAACGTCTCCTTCTGCACCAATACCCATGACCTCAATCTAGACCTTCGCGACCGATTGTGCCGGGCGGTTTGCGACAACCGCCGGTCGGCCTGCCGCCAGCGGCAGCAGGGGTTTGGTTAACTGGTAAAGCGAACTGTGTCGATGCAGGAGGTGGCGGTATGCATCGCTTGACCATCGAAGTGGACCGGCAGCTTTATCAGCAGCTGGAAAGTGCGGCCCAGGTGCATCACCTGAGCCTGGAGGCCGAGTGCCAGCGCAGGTTGGCGGGGGTCGAGTGCCAGTCGCGCTACTTGCAGGCGTTATTGGCCGAGATGCGTGCCGAGGCCGCCGAGGGGCGCTGGTGCGCCCGCGAGGACGAGAAGGTGTAGCCCGAGAGCGGCTGTTACTTCTTCTTGTTGCCGGCTACGCAACTGGCGCTGTCGAAGGCCTGGTCCATGATTGGCTGGTTGGTCTTGTAGACCGTGAAGCGGTAGACCATGACCGCGCCTTTGGACATCAGGTTGCGGAAGCCGCTGTTGCGGCAGACGCTGTCACCCAGCTGGCTGCGAACCTGTTCCGGGTTGGCCTGCATGCGCTCGGCATGGCTCTGGCGCACGCTCAGGTGGTTGACCAGCGCCTTGCCTTCAACGGTGTAGCCTTGGTCGAGGATGTCCTCGTTGATGGCGCGCGGGGTGCCCACGCTGCTTTCTTTGGCGACCTTCTGCAGCGTCTTGTTCAGGTCATAGTCCTGCTTGGAGGCCGCCTGGGCTGCCAGGGGCAGGGCGAGCAACAGGCTCAGGGCGGGGACGATAAGGCGCAGCATGAATCTCTCCTGGTTCGATGACTGGCGCTTTGACATGCGCGGGTCGACGGCGTTCCGTAAAACCGCACGGCATGAGCTGATGGTGCGGTAAAGCATCGATTATAAAGAGCGCCTTGCCACCTGCACAGCAAATGGCCCCTGTTCTGGTAGACTTGTGGTCTTGTTTTTTCCGAGTCATCCCAGTGTCGATTTCCGTTTCGTCCAGAGGCTTGCCGGCATGAGCCACGCGGTAGCGCGCCTGCGCGCCGAGCGCCTGGCCCGCAGCATCAAACCTTTCATCGCCCGTGGCTCGCGTGCCGAGCGCTGCCCGGATTGCCGGGTCATTGCCACTCATTGCCTGTGCGCCTGGAAACCCCGGGTGCAGGCAGACTCAGGTGTGTGCCTGCTGATGCATGACACCGAGCCGTTGAAACCCACCAACACCGGTTGGCTGATTGCCGACCTGATCGAAGACACGTCCGCCTTCGGCTGGTTGCGCACCTCGGTCGACGAGCGCTTGCTGGCCTTGCTGGACGACCCGTGCTGGCAGCCCTACATCGTCTTCCCTGGCGAGTTCGTGGCCGAGCAGCGGGTGGTCAGCGAGGTGGTGCGCGAACCGGGCAAGCGCCCGCTGTTCATCCTGCTGGATGCCACCTGGACCGAAGCCCGCAAGATGTTCCGCAAAAGCCCGTACCTGGACCGTTTCCCGGTGCTGAGCCTTGAGGCCGAGCAGATGTCGCGCTACCGCCTGCGGCGTTCCAAGCGTGACGACCACTTCTGCACGGCAGAAGTGGCAGCCATGTGCCTGGACCTCGCCGGCGACACGCAGGCCTCGCAGGCACTGGATGCCTACCTGGACGTGTTCAGCCTGCACTACCTCAGCGGCAAGCGGCGCCTGCCGCTGGATGACCAGGACGACACCCACCAGCGTTTGCATACCTTCCTATAGTCCAAGGGGCACAACCCCTGCTTTGGTTCATAATGACGGAGCTGGCAGCCAGGGTGGGCGAGACGGCAGGGTGATTGGCTTGACCACCCTTGACCGTGCTCGGCATCCTTGGCGCCGATTCCCCGCCGGGCGCTTCTCTTACCCCTCAGTGCCTGGCACAGAACAGGATCCTTAGATCGATGGCCACATACGAAATCCTGATTGCCGATGACCACCCACTGTTCCGTGGCGCCCTGCGCCAGGCCGTTACCCTCGGCCTGGGCCCGGATGTACGCCTGGTCGAAGTCGCGAGTATTGCCGAGCTGGAAACCCGACTGAGCGAGAAAGCCGACTGGGACCTGGTGCTGCTGGACTTGAACATGCCGGGTGCCTACGGTTTTTCCGGGCTGGTGCTGCTGCGTGGGCAATACCCGCAGATCCCTGTGGTGATGGTGTCGGCACAAGAAGAGGCCGCCGTGGTGGTCAAGTCCCGCGAGTTTGGTGCCAGTGGCTTCATTCCCAAGTCCAGCACCCTGGAAGTCATCCAGGATGCAGTGCGCAAGGTGCTTGACGGTGAGGTCTGGTGGCCGCCGCAGGCATTCGAGAAGGTTGATGTGTCGGCTGAGGCCAAGGCCGCCAGCGAGGGGCTGGCCAGCCTCACGCCGCAGCAGTTCCGCGTGCTGACCATGGTCTGCGAAGGCCTGCTGAACAAGCAGATTGCCTATGAGCTGAGCGTCTCCGAGGCAACGATCAAGGCCCACGTTACCGCCATTTTCCGCAAGCTGGGCGTGCGTACCCGGACCCAGGCCGCGCTGCTGCTGCAACAACTTGAATCGGTTGCCAGCAACTGACTGCGCATGGCTTCACGCTTTTTTGACCCGGGCCGGTCTAGTCTGCTGGCCTTTCCGTTGTGAAGTGACTCACATGACATCGCCATTCAAAGGCCAGACCGGCCTGAAACGTATCTTCAACGCCGCTGGCTATTCGCTGGACGGCTTGCGCGCAGCCTTCAAGGGGGAAGCCGCGTTCCGTCAGCTGGTGCTGCTCAACGTGCTGCTGATCCCGACCGCGTTCTGGTTGCCGGTAAGCCGCGCAGAGCGGGCAATCATGATAGCCGTGTGTCTGCTGGGGCTGATCGTCGAGCTGTTCAACTCGGCGGTGGAAGCGGCCATTGACCGCATTTCGCTGGAGCGCCACCCCCTGTCGAAAAACGCCAAGGACATGGGTAGCGCCGCGCAACTGGTGGCACTGACCATGGTGGCGCTGGTGTGGGGCGTGATCCTGCTTTAAGCGATCGGTGGCAGCACGATTTCGTCACTGCGGGTAAAGCCCGCAGTGAAGTTGCGGCACAGGTCGAGAAACTCACGCATGGCCGAGGTCTGGTACTTCTGCTTGTGCCAGATGAAGTAGAACTGGCGCATCAGGTCCAGCTCCGGCGTTTCCACCGGCACCAGGCTGCCGCGGCGGAATGCGTCCCGCAGGGCCAGGCGCGAAATGCAGCCAATGCCCAGGCCCGACTCCACAGCACGCTTGATCGCCTCGGTGTGTTCCAGTTCCAGGCGGATGTTGAGGTTGGCGCGGTGATGGCGCATGGCCTGGTCGAAGGTCAGGCGCGTGCCCGAGCCTTGCTCGCGCAAAATCCACGCCTCTTGCGACAGGCTTTCGATATCGGCACGGCCCAGCTTGGCCAGTGGATGCTGCGGCGCGCAGAACACCACCAACTCGTCTTCGACCCAAGGCTGCACCTCCAGGTCCGGATGGTTGCAGTCGCCTTCGATTAGACCCAGATCAATTTCGTAGTGCGCCACCTGTTGCACGATATGTGCAGTGTTCTGAACATGCAGCTTCACCTGGCTTTCCGGGTGGGTCTGCATGAAGCTGCCGATCAGCAGGGTGGCCAGGTAGTTGCCGATGGTCAGCGTGGCGCCGACCGCAAGCGAGCCAAAACCGGACTTGCCGTTGAGCAGGTCCTCGATCTCCTTGGCCTGGTCGAGCAGGGCCACTGCCTGTGGCAGCAGTTGATGGCCGAGCGCGTTGAGGGCCAGGCGCTTGCCTGCACGGTCGAACAGCTGACAGCTCGATTGCCGCTCAAGCTCGGTAATGGACGTGCTGGCGGCCGACTGCGACAACGCCAGCAGGCTGGCGGCCCGAGAGACGCTCTGATGCTGGGCGACGGCGACGAAGACCTGTAGTTGACGAAGTGTGAATCGCATATCGATATAACCGATAACACATATCTTGATAATCCAGTTAACAGATATTGTCGCTGCCCCTAAACTATCGCGCAACTGCGCGTTTTGCGCGCCGCGTTTTTCTTCAGGAGCCCCATCGATGAGCAACATGAACCACGAACGTGTCCTCAGTGTGCACCACTGGAACGACACCCTGTTCAGCTTCAAGTGCACCCGCGACCCGGGCCTGCGCTTCGAGAACGGTCAGTTCGTGATGATCGGCTTGCAGCAGGAAAGCGGCCGTCCGCTCATGCGTGCCTATTCCATCGCTTCGCCGAACTGGGAAGAGCACCTGGAGTTCTTCAGCATCAAGGTGCCGGACGGCCCGCTGACCTCGCAGCTGCAGCACCTGAAGGAAGGCGACGAGATCATCATCAGCAAGAAGCCTACCGGTACCCTGGTGCTCGACGACCTGAACCCGGGCAAGCACCTGTACCTGCTGAGCACCGGCACTGGCCTGGCGCCGTTCATGAGCGTCATCCAGGACCCGGAAACCTACGAGCGCTTCGAGAAAGTGATCCTGGTACACGGCGTACGCTACGTGAACGAAGTGGCCTACCGCGAGTTCATCACCGAGCACCTGCCGCAGAACGAATTCTTCGGTGAGTCGGTTCGCGACAAGCTGATCTACTACCCGACCGTGACCCGCGAGCCGTTCGAGAACCAGGGCCGCCTGACCGACCTGATGCGCAGCGGCAAGCTGTTCAGCGACATCGGCCTGCCACCGATCAACCCGCAGGACGACCGCGCCATGATCTGCGGCAGCCCGAGCATGCTCGACGAGACCAGCGAAGTGCTGGACAGCTTCGGCCTGAAGGTTTCCGCCCGCATGCGCGAGCCGGGTGACTACCTGATCGAGCGTGCCTTCGTCGAGAAGTAAGGCGCAGGCTGGTACAAGAAGGCGACCCTTGGGTCGCCTTTCTTATGCCTGTGATTCATGTAGTGCCAGTACTGGCCCTTTCGCGGGCAAGCCCGCTCCCACAGGGACCGTGCACGTCCGCAGGTTTGCGCTGTACCTGTGGGAGCGGGCGTGCCCGCGAAAGGGCCGGTACAGGTAAAATACAATCTACTCCACGCGCGTCTCGCCGCTGTACACCAGAATCTCCCGGCACCGCTTGCACAAGTAGCGCCGCCCCTGGCGCACCAGCTTGTGCCGCTGCGCAGTAAACGGGAAGTCACCCTGCGGGCACGGGCAGCGGTAGATGTAGCGGGTTACCGCACGCCGTTGCACTTCATAGTTGTGGCACCGGTTGGGCGGCAACTCGTATACCCCGCGCATGATCAGCTGCCACTCCTCGCCGTGGGCCTGAATGCGGTCGCCGAATAACTGGTGCGCCACCAGGTGTGCTACTTCATGGGCCACGGTCTGGCGCAGGAAGTCTTCCTGGTTTTGCTGGTAAAGCTGAAGGTTGAAGCGCAGCAGGTTCTCGTGCAGGTGGGCGACCCCGGCTTTTTGCCCGCGCAGCTTGAAGCTGACTTCCGGGCGCGGGAAGGGGCGTTTGAAGAAGGTTTCGGCTTGCTGGTAACAGGTTTCGACGCGTTGTCTGAGCAGCTCGGGCATGGCGGGGTGGTTCTCCTGACCGGGCATTATGCCGCAACTGCAACAGGGGTGCCGAGCCATCGGTCAGCGCACAGCCAGAGGCCGCCCTGCGGCGGCCCCTGGTTGATGCCCCAGTGTTGGTTGAGTCTGTTCTAGTTGGTGTAGACGGGCCCCACGCCCAGTCCCCAGATAATCACGGTGGCGGCCATGATCGCCACCAATACCACAAGGCCCACCGCCAGCACGGAGCTGGAGAACAGGAAGCCTTCGTCGGACGGTATGTTCATGAACGTCGGCAAGCCGACATACAGCAGGTACACCGTGTAGCAGATGGCGGCAGTGCCGATCAGCATGCCCAGCCACAGGTGCGGGTACAGCGCCGCCAGGCCGCCAATGAACAGTGGCGTGGCGGTATAGGTGGCAAAGGCAATGCATTGCGCCATGGACGGGTTGGCATCGTAGGTACGGGCCATCCAGTGGATGAATGCCCCCATTACCGCCACCCCGGCGAGCATGGCGAGGTACGACATGATGCTCATCCAGATGGCGCTTTCCATGGTCAGCATCACTGCCGGCCTGTCGCCGATTACCCAGCCGACCTGCGTCGTGCCGATGAACGCGGAAATGGCGGGAATCGCCGCCAGGATAAGGGTGTGCGTCAGGTACATGTGGCTGATGGTTTCTTCTTCGCCACGAATCTCCCGCCATTCCTGGTCAGGATGGGTAAACAGCCCCACAACGTGATGAATCATGCCGTCACTCCTCTCAATGTTGCCAAACGCCCCCCAGATGGAGCGCAAGCGGCCCGGGGCCCGAACACCGAAGCAAGCGGTAATGTGGCCTTATGTCGCAGTATAGGAAGCTGTTGCCGGCATAAACCGTGCTTTTTAGAGCAAATTGCGCTGTAAGGCGTACTGTTGATTACATTGAAGTCTTTATCGGAATGCCTACAGCGACGGCGCGTTTGTGCGTAAAATAGCCGCCTTTTGTCACACCTCGCGGATCCAAGCGCTATGGGCACCCTCTCGGTCAACCAGAACAAACTGCAAAAACGCCTGCGTCGTCTCGCTGGCGAAGCCATCACCGACTACAACATGATCGAGGATGGCGACAAGGTCATGGTCTGCCTGTCCGGCGGCAAGGACAGCTACACCATGCTGGACGTTCTGTTGCACCTGCAGAAGGTGGCACCGATCAAGTTCGAGATCGTTGCGGTGAACATGGACCAGAAGCAGCCGGGTTTCCCCGAGCACGTGCTGCCGGCCTACCTCAAGGAACTGGGTGTCGAGTACCACATCGTCGAGAAGGACACCTACTCGGTGGTGAAGGAGCTGGTGCCTGAGGGCAAGACCACCTGCTCGCTGTGCTCGCGCCTGCGCCGTGGCACCCTGTACACCTTCGCCGACGAAATCGGCGCGACCAAGATGGCGCTGGGGCACCACCGCGACGACATCGTCGAAACCTTCTTCCTCAACATGTTCTTCAACGGTGCGCTCAAGGGCATGCCGCCGAAGCTGCGCGCCGACGATGGCCGCAACGTGGTGATCCGCCCGCTGGCCTACTGCCACGAGAAGGACATCCAGGCCTACTCGGACATGAAGGAATTCCCGATCATCCCGTGCAACCTGTGCGGCTCGCAGGAGAACCTGCAGCGCCAGGTGGTCAAGGACATGCTGGTGGAATGGGAGCGCAAGCACCCAGGCCGTACCGAGAGCATTTTCCGCGCCATGCAGAACGTGGCGCCGTCGCAGTTGGCCGACCGTAACCTGTTCGACTTCACCAGCCTTAAGATCGACGAGAACGCTACCCCGCGTTTCCTCGACGTGGTGAACATCTGAGCCCATGCGCGATTACCAGTGGCTGCATGAGTATTGCCTGAACCGCTTTGGCTCGGCCCAGGCGCTGGAGGCCTTCCTCCCGCAGCCTCGTACACCGGCGCAACTGCGGGGCATCAGTGACGACCGCTACCTGTCGACCTTGGCCTTGCGCGTGTTCCGCGCCGGGCTCAAGCACAGCCTGGTGGATGCCAAGTGGCCGGCGTTCGAGCAGGTGTTCTTCGGCTTCGACCCGGAGAAGGTGGTGCTGATGGGTGCCGAGCACCTGGAGCGGCTGATGCATGACGAGCGCATCATCCGCCACCTGGGCAAGCTCAAGAGCGTGCCGCGCAATGCGCAGATGGTGCTGGATATCGCCAAAGAGAACGGCAGCTTTGGCGCGTTCATCGCCGACTGGCCGGTGACCGACATTGTCGGGCTGTGGAAGTACCTGGCCAAGCATGGCAACCAGTTGGGCGGGTTGTCGGCGCCGCGGTTCTTGCGGATGGTTGGCAAGGACACGTTTATCCCTACCGATGACATGGCGGCGGCGTTGATTGCGCAGAAGGTGATCGACAAGCAGCCGACCAGCCAGCGCGACCTGGCGTTGGTGCAGCAGGCGTTCAACCAGTGGCATGAAGAAAGTGGGCGACCGCTGTGCCAGTTGTCGGTGATGCTGGCGCATACCGTCAACCATTGAATATTGTGTTGCCCCATTCGCGGGCACGCCCGCTCCCACAGGTACTGCACAGGCCTTGAGTGCGGTGCGATTCCTGTGGGAGCGGGCATGCCCGCGAAGAATTCAACTGCCTTCGCCTGCCATGCGCCGCTCATGCTGGAACTTCCAGCGCACATACAGCAGCCCGGCAATGAACAGCCCCAGGCTCACCAGCACTTCAACCCAGCCAAACACCGCCCGTGTCGGGTCGAACGCCGCCAGCACGCCCTTGATGAAATAGATATTCACCACGAAGCAGGTCCAGGCATGTGCCCGGGCGCTGCCCATCAGCATGCCCGGCAGCAACAGCAGCAGCGGCACCAGTTCGATCGCCAGGATCACCCCGACCCGCGCGCCATGCAGGTTGGCAAACCACAGGTTGTTCACCACCAGCAAGGCGATCAGGCCGAAGAAGAACGCCAGGCTCAACGCCCGCGTCAGGCGCAGCCGCGGTGCCAGCCATTCCAGTGGTGGCAACACCTTGGGCTTTTTAGCCACGTGCGGCCTCCAGGGCCTTGGCCGTGGTCGCCAGGCGTTGGCCAAGGGCGCGGCACAGGGCAATTTCGTGCTGATCGAGTTCGCGCTTGCCGTCGGCCCCCGCATGGTGACTGGCGCCATAAGGGGTACCGCCGCCACGGGTTTCCAGCAAGGCCGACTCGCTGTAGGGCAGGCCCATCACCAGCATGCCGTGGTGCATCAGCGGCAGCATCATCGACAGCAGGGTGGTTTCCTGGCCGCCATGCAGGCTGGCGGTGGAGGTGAAGACGCCCGCTGGCTTGCCGACCAGCTCGCCACCCAGCCACAAGCTGCTGGTGCCATCGAGGAAGTACTTCAGGGGCGCCGCCATGTTGCCGAAGCGGGTCGGGCTGCCCAGGACCAGGCCGGCGCAGTGGCGCAGGTCGTCCAGGGTGGCGTACAGCGCACCACTGGACGGAATATCCGGGGCAACGGCTTCACATTCGGTGGAGATCGCAGGCACCGTGCGCAGGCGCGCCTCCATGCCGGCCAGTTCGATGCCACGGGCGATGTGCCGGGCCATTTCGCTGGTCGACCCGTGGCGGCTGTAATACAGCACCAGGATGTAGGGCGCGCTCACGGCAGGATCTCCAGCACTTTTTCCGGCGGGCGGCCGATCACGGCCTTTTCACCGGCGACAAGGATCGGCCGCTCGATCAACTTGGGGTGCTGGGCCATGGCAGCGATCAGTTGTACGTCGGTCAGCGCCGGGTCGGCCAGGTTCAGGGCCTTGTACTCATCCTCGCCAGTGCGTAGCAGTTGGCGCGGGGCGATGCCCAGCTTGGCGAGCAGGGCCTTGAGGGTGGTGGCGTCGGGCGGTGTTTCCAGGTAGCGCACGATGGTTGGCGCCAGGCCGCGGGCTTCGAGCAGTTCCAGTGCGCCGCGGGATTTGGAGCAGCGCGGGTTATGATAGAGCGTGAGGTCGGTCATGTCGGGTCGCATCCAGCTGGGTGTGGCGGCTATTCTAACCGCAGCGACTGACCAATTTGCTTTAAAACTCGAGAAGGATTGACCCATGGCAAGGCGTCTGGCAGCAGTACTGGCCATCACCGCGAGCCTGTTGCTCGGTGGTTGCGGTGCCGATTATGGCGTGGACCAACACGGTAATACGGTTAAGGCCGAACAGATCGACGGGCACTGGCTGGTGCTCAACTACTGGGCCGAATGGTGCGGGCCGTGCCGTACCGAAATCCCGGAACTGAATGCGGCGGCCAAGCAGTGGTCGGCCGATGGCATCAAGGTGGTGGGGGTGAATTTCGACGGTTTGCAGGGGCAGGACCTGAAGCAGGCCGCTGAAACCCTGGGCATCGGTTTCACCGTGTTGGCCCAGGACCCGGCCGAGCGCTATGACCTGCCGCGGAGCGAGGCACTGCCGGTGACCTACATCATCGATGACAAGGGCAAGGTGCGTGAGCAACTGCTGGGCGAGCAGACCCTGGAAGGGCTGCAAGCCAAGATCAAGGCCCTGAAGGGCGCCTGATCCATAGGTGCCGCTACGCAATCTTTGTGGGAGCGGGCGTGCCCGCGAACACCGGCAAAGCCGGTGCCATCCACCGCGTCGCCTGTTTCGCGGGCACGCACGCTCCCACACACAAAGACCGCGTAGCGGCACCGATATCGATCAGCCTTCCTCAGGCCAGAAGCGCAGTGGCTTGCCTTCGGCCGGCCAGAAGCGCATTTGCTCCACCGGCGACACATCCCAGCGTTGCACCGTTTCCAGCGCCTGCAAGAAGCGCTTTTCCTGCTCCATCAAAGCCGGCGCGCACAGCTTGCGGGTTTTCCCGACCTTCCCAAAGCTCAGGTGCTCACCGTCCAGCGTGTACGGCGCAAACCAGTGGTTGCAACCGCCGTTGCCGTAGGCACGGCCGTCGCTGGCCAGGGTCAGGGTCAGGTGGCTGTAGTCGATCAGCGGGCGCTCGCCAATCCACTCCAGCACATAGCTGCGCTCCTGCTGCAGCTTCGAAGGTTCTGCGGCACAGCCAAGCAGGCCGGTGGCAATCAGCGCGCCGGTCAGCAGATTCTTCACGCGGCATTCTCCTGGCAACGCGGGCACAGGTGTTTGTCGCCACGGCTGGCCCAACCCAGTTCGGTAATACGTGCACTGGCGGCCGGCTGGCGCGCTTTCTTGCCCAGCTTGGCGTCCACGGCAAACTCGAAGTCCAGCACGGCGTCGCAGCTGTCGCATTCGACCTGCCAGGTGAGGATTTCCAGCTCGTTGAACACCGGGCCACTGGCCACGGCAACCCACTGGCCGCGCGGGTTGATCAGGTGGCGAACGCTCTCCACGGTCAGGCGCATGGACAGGTCCTTGCTGCCTTTGAGGGTAACCAGCAGGGTGTCGCCTTTGTGCATCGAACCGCCGTTGCCGGTGACCTGGTAGCGGCCAGGCATCAGCGCACGGCACTCGATCAGGGTGTGTTGCGGGTTGAAAAGTGTGTAGCGGAAATCGTGCTCGACCATGGGTCCTCCAGAAATGCCGCGTATCCTAGCATTAACCCGAGACCTGATTCTGTGGATTGCCTGCCGCCCAGCGGTTGATGTTGTCCAGCGTGGTCGCGGCAATGGCGTCCAGCGCTTCACGGGTGAGGAAGGCCTGGTGGGCCGTGATGATCACGTTGGGGAAGGTGAGCAGCCGGGCCAGGACATCGTCCTGCAGGGGCAGATCGGACCGATCCTCGAAGAACAGCTGGGCTTCTTCTTCGTAGACGTCCAGGCCCAGGTAGCCGAGCTGGCCGCTTTTCAGCGCGTCGATCAGTGCCGGGGTGTCCACCAGTGCGCCACGACCGGTGTTGATCAGCATGGCGCCGGGCTGTAGCTGGGCCAGGCTTTGGGTGTTGATCAGGTGGCGGGTATGCTCGGTCAGCGGGCAGTGCAGGCTGATGATCCGGGCCTCGCGAAGCAGCTCGGGCAAGGTCAGGTAGCGTGCGCCAAGGTTCAGCAGTTCCGGGTTGGGGTAGGGGTCGTAGGCCAGCAACTGGCAACCGAAACCGGCCATGATGCGGGCAAAGGCGGCGCCGATCTGACCGGTACCGACCACGCCGACGGTTTTGCCGTGCAGGTCGAAGCCGGTCAGCCCATGCAGGGTGAAGTCACCTTCGCGGGTACGGTTGTAGGCCCGGTGCAGGCGCCTGTTCAGGGCCAGGATCAAGGCCACGGCGTGCTCGGCCACGGCGTGTGGCGAGTAGGCCGGCACTCTGACCACGGCAAGGCCAAGGCGCTGGGCGGCGGGCAGGTCGACGTGGTTATAGCCGGCTGAGCGCAAGGCGATCAGGCGCGTGCCACCGGCTGCAAGGCGCTGAAGCACCGGGGCATCGAGTTCGTCATTGATAAAGGCGCAGACGACTTCGTAGCCGCCGGCCAGGGCGGCGGTGGCGAGTGTCAGCCGGGCTGGTTGGAAATGCAGCTCCAGGGTGCTGTCGCTGGCGGCCCAGGTGAAGCTTTCCTGGTCGTAGTGCTGGCTGCTGAACAACAGGGCGCGCATGGTGGGGTTCCTTTGTGGTGCATGTCTTGGGGTAGTCAGTGCCTGTGAGATCGAGCGCCGCCCGCGCGGCGCATCGCGAGCAAGCTCGCTCCTACATTTGTTTCGGGCCAATCATTCCTGTGGGATTTGCGCGCGAACGCCTTGGCGCATGGCTCGATGTCGCGTCGTACGAACAAGGCGGTCGCGCGCGCTGGCACAGGCGTAACTGGCCCGAAACAAATGTAGGAGCGAGCTTGCTCGCGATGCGCCGCGCGGGCGGCGCTCGATCTCACGGGCGCCAAATTCATCAGGTCAGGCGCTCAGCCGCGCCTGTGTAGCCAGGCGGTTGATTGCTGCATCCAGTTCATCCAGCGCCTGCTGGGCCTGCGGGTTTTCCTGTTTGAGCAAGGTTTCACTGCGCTGGCACGCGGCGCGCAGCTGCGGTACCCCGCAATAGCGCGAGGCGCCGTTCAGGCGGTGTACCTGCTCGATCAGGCCGTTGCGGTCGTCCGCCTCACGGGCGGCACGGATGGCTTCGCGGTCGGCATCCAGCGAGGCCAGCAGCATGCTCAGCATGTCGGCTGCCAGGTCCGCCTTGCCTGCCGCCAGGCGCAGGCCTTCATCGTGGTCGAGCACCTTCAGGTCACCACTGTTTTTCAGGTGCTCGGCCTGTACCTGCTGCGGTGCGCCCAGGCTCAACCCGGTCCACTTCATCACCACCTGGGCCAGTTGCCGCTCGCTGATCGGCTTTGTCAGGTAGTCGTCCATGCCGCCATGCAGCAAGGCGCGTTTCTCGTTGGCCATGGCATGTGCCGTGAGGGCGACGATCGGCAATGGGTTTCCACTCTGGGTATTTTCCCAAAGGCGGATCTGCTCGGTGCAGGCACGGCCGTCCATGCCGGGCATTTGCACGTCCATCAGCACCAGGTCGAATGGCTCATCCTGCACGGCCTGTACCGCGGCATAACCGTTGTCGACGGCCAGCACCTCGGCGCCCAGGTCTTCGAGCAGGGTTTGCACCAGCAGCAGGTTGGCGGCGTTGTCGTCGACGCAAAGGATTTTCGGCTGGCGCTGGCCGTTGCGGCTGGTCGCCTCGCTTAGCGGGCGGCGGGGCTGCACCAGCTCCAGCAACAGGCGACGCAGCTTGCGGGTGCAGGTGGGCTTGGACAGCAGTTGGCCATGGCCGTTGGGCAGAAACGGATGGTACAGGGCCTGCTCGGTGGTGGGGCACAGCACCACGCATTGGCAGTGGTGACGTTCGAGTTGCTGGTGGTAATGACCCAGTTGCTCGGGGGACAGGTTGCCCAGGTTGGCCCCGAGCACGGCGAACTCGAACGGCTGGCCGGCCTGGCTGGCCGCCTGTACCGCCTGCAGCAGCTGGTCGTAGGAGGCAAACAGGCTGACGCTGAGGCCGCAGTCTTCCAGCTGGTGCTCCAACGCCTGGCGCGCCAGCTCGTGGCTATCGACGATGGCTGCGCGGCGGCCCAGCAGCGGCTGGAGTGGCAGATCCTCGACATCGTCATGGGCTTTGGGCAGGTTGAGGCTGATCCAGAACTGAGAGCCTTCACCCGGGGTGCTGTCGACGCCGATTTCACCGCCCATCTGCTCGATCAGGCGCTTGGAAATCACCAGCCCCAGGCCGGTACCGCCAGGTTGGCGGGCCAGTGAGTTGTCGGCCTGGCTGAAAGCCTGGAACAACGTGCGTACATCCTGCGGCGACAAGCCGATGCCGGTGTCCTGCACGCTGATGCGCAGTTGTGCGCTGTCTTCGTGCTCGTCTTCGAGCATGGCACGCACGACGATGGTGCCTTCGCGGGTGAACTTGATGGCGTTGCTGACCAGGTTGGTGAGGATCTGCTTGAGCCGCAGCGGGTCGCCAATCAGCGAAGAGGGCGTGTCGCGGTAGATCAGGCTGAGCAGTTCCAGCTGCTTGGCATGGGCGGCCGGCGCCAGGATGGTCAAGGTGTCCTGGATCAGGTCGCGCAGGTTGAAGGGGATGCTGTCGAGCACCAGCTTGCCGGCTTCGATCTTGGAGAAATCGAGGATCTCGTTGATGATGCCGAGCAGGTTGTCTGCGGACTTTTCGATGGTGTTCAGGTAATCCAGCTGGCGTGGCGTCAGTTCGCTTTTTTGCAGCAGGTGAGTGAAGCCGAGGATGCCGTTGAGCGGCGTGCGGATTTCGTGGCTCATGTTGGCCAGGAACTCCGATTTGATGCGGCTGGCTTCCAGTGCTTCCTTGCGCGCCATGTCCAGCTCGATGTTCTGGATCTCGATGGTTTCCAGGTTCTGGCGCACATCTTCGGTGGCCTGGTCGATGCTGTGTTGCAGCTCTTCGTGGGCGTTTTGCAGGGTTTCGGCCATGCGGTTGATGCCGCGCGCCAGTTCGTCGAGCTCATGGCTGCCCATGGCGGGCAGGCGCTCCTCAAGGTGGCCGTCCTTGAGCTGGTTGACCGCATGCTTGATGCGTTCGACCGGGTCGTTGATGGTGCGGCTCATGCGCAGTGCCAGCAGGCCGCTGAGTGCCAGGCAGACGAGGATCAGCAACAGGCTGGTGAACAGGTTGCGATAGCCACGCAGCAGGGTGCCGTCGTGGGACAGTTCGATCTCGACCCAGCCCAGCAGGCGCTCGGCTTCGGCTGGCACGGCATCGGTGGCGAGGTCGCGGTGATGGCCGAATACCGGCATCAGGTAGCGGGTGGCGTCATTGCCGCTGCGCTGGAGCAGTTGCGTACCGGTGCCGCCGCTGGGCGGCTGGTTGATCATGCTCGGCCCGGCATGGGCCAGGCGTGTACGGTCCGGTGCCAGGAAAGCGACCGCGCGCACATCGGTCTGTTCCAGGGTTTGCGCGGCAATGCGCTCCAGTTGTGCGGGGGCCAGCCTGGCCATGGCGGGCGCGGCCAATGGCGCCAGTTGCTCGGCGATCATCTTGCCGCGTTGCAGTAGCTGGGTGCGCAGGTCGTTCTGTTGCAACCAGGTAAAGTAACTGCCCAGCACCAAGGCCATCAGGCCGGCCGGCAACAGGGCCAGTAGCATTACCCGGCTGCGAATTCCCAAGCGATCGAGCACACTCGCCTCCTGTCATGTGCCTGGACGCCGTCAAGCGATGACGGCCAAGCCGGGAAGTTACTCCGCCTGCCGCGCTATTGCACCTCTTTAGTCGCTGTTTTGCACCATTGCCGTGGCATTGGTCGCAGGGCGGTTGCCTGGCAGGTGGTGGATGCTCAATAATTGCGCAATTGAGAATGCATGGCAGTTGCCAATGAATCCTGTAGCTATTCACAACTCCAATATCCTCGCCATCGAGGACGATCCGGTCCTGGGCGCCTATCTGCACGAAGAGCTGCAGCGCGGCGGCTTCCAGGTCACCTGGTGCCGTAATGGCCTGGAGGGCCTGGAAACCGCAGGGCGCCAGGTATTCGATGTGGTGCTCATGGACATCCTGCTGCCCGGGCTGAACGGCCTGGATGCCCTGGCACAGTTACGCACGCGCAGTGCCACGCCGGTGATCCTGATGTCGGCGCTGGGTGCCGAAGCCGATCGCATCAGTGGCTTCCAGCGTGGTGCGGACGATTACCTGCCCAAACCGTTCAGCATGGCTGAGCTACAGGTACGCATCGAAGCGATCCTGCGCCGGGTGGCACTTGAGCGTCGCCATCAAGCCCTGCAGGAACATGCAGCCTGCGGCGAGCTGCAGTTCGACGAAGGGTTGTGCGACGTGCGTCTCGACGGCCGCCTGGCAGGCCTGACCCCCAGTGAATTCCGCCTGCTCGACATCCTCAATCGCAACCTTGATGACGTGTTGAGCAAGCCGTTCCTCTACCAGCAAGTGTTGCAGCGTGGCTATTCGAGGCATGACCGCAGCCTGGACATGCACGTCAGCCAGATCCGTCGCAAGCTCAAGGGCATCGGCTATGACGAGCGGCAGATCCGCACCGTGTGGGGCAAGGGTTATGTGCTCAGCGCCAGCGAGGCGGAGTGAGCCATGCTCGACCGCCATTCGCTGTTCTGGAAGCTGGCCATCCTGCTGGTGGGCTTTTGCCTGCTGATGATCGGCCTCAGTTACACCTGGGGCCGGCACATGGAAATCCAGAATGCCTTCCTTTCGGAACCGGCGCGCCAGGCGCTGCGGGGCTATGCCGGCGAGGCTGAACAGGCCTGGCGTAGCGGCGGGCGATCAGGGCTGGACCAATGGGTAGCGGCGATGCACCAGCGCGAAAGGGGCTGGGTTGGCGTGCTCGATATCAACCTGCGGCCGCTCGACAGTGCCACCCTCGACCCGCAGATCATGCAGCGCTTGACGCGCCTGCGCGGTGTCGACTGGCCGATGAGCCGGCGCAGTGTAGACCAGCCGTGGCTGCGCATACCGTTCCCGGGGGCGCCGGAGCAGGGCATGCTGGTGATCGAGCTGCCGCAACGGTTCAACCCTGACCAGTACCGCTTGCTGTGGCGCATCGTCACCAATGGCATCATCCCGGGGCTGTTCACCTTGTTGCTGTGTGTGGGCCTTTACCGCATGTTGATCGTGCCGCTGAACCAGCTGCGCGAGCAGGCCAATGCCTGGCGTGCCGATCAGCTGTCGGCGCGCCTCGACTCGCGCACCATCGCCCGGCATGACGAGTTGGGCGAGCTGGCCCGGGCCTTTGATCAGATGGCCGAGCGCTTGCAGGGCACGGTGACCATGCAGCAGCAGTTACTGCGTGACCTGTCCCACGAAATGCGTACGCCGCTAAGCCGGTTGCGGGTGGCTTGCGACGGCGAGACCGACTTGCAACGCTTGCGCGAACGCCTGACCCGTGAAGTGGACTGCATGCAGCAACTGGTGGAGGACACCCTGCAACTGGCCTGGCAGGACGCCGAGCGTGCGCCGATGAACCTGGAACCGATCGAGGTCCACGCGCTATGGGAACTGCTGGCAGAGAACGCCATCTACGAGAGCGGCTGGTCGGCCACGCGCCTGCGCTGTGAAGTACCGGCCGACTGCTGGGTGCAGGGCAACCTCAACCACCTGGCCCAGGCGCTGGAGAACATGCTGCGCAATGCCATTCGTCATTCGCCGGCCGAAGGTGTCGTGCGGCTGGGCGGGCAGCGAGAGGGCGGCTACTGGTGGTTGTGGCTGGAGGATGAGGGCGGCGGGGTGGCCGAAGACGACCTGGAGCGGATTTTTGCGCCGTTCTCGCGGCTGGACGGTTCGCGACCAGGGGATGGTGGCTTCGGGCTGGGGCTGAGCATCGCCCGCAGTGCCATCCAGCGCCAGGGTGGCACCTTGTGGGCGCAGAATGGCAAGCAGGGGCTGCGGTTGTGGATGCGGTTGCCGTTACATGTGCCGGCCTCTTCGCGGGCACGCCCGCTCCCACAGGTACAGCAGTGTTCTTGAGGGCAGTGCGATCCCTGTGGGAGCGGGCATGCCCGCGAAGAAGCCAGCACGGATCACACCGTTATAGCTTGTAGCTATATCCACCACAGATTGCGTGATATGGCCGCGAAGGGTTTGCCGGTATGATAGGCACCCCCGCCGTCCGGATTGTGAAAGACACCATGACCTTGCAGTACCCAACCATCGCCGATTGCGTCGGCAATACGCCCCTGGTTCGCCTGCAGCGCATTGCTGGTGAAACCAGCAACACCCTCCTGCTCAAGCTCGAAGGTAACAATCCTGCCGGCTCGGTCAAGGATCGCCCAGCGCTGTCGATGATCACCCGCGCCGAACTGCGTGGCCAGATCAAGCCCGGCGACACCCTGATCGAAGCCACTTCCGGCAACACCGGCATTGCGTTGGCAATGGCGGCGGCGATCAAGGGCTACAAGATGATCCTGATCATGCCCGACAACTCCACCGCCGAGCGCAAGGCTGCCATGACCGCCTATGGTGCCGAGCTGATTCTGGTGACCAAGGAGGAGGGCATGGAAGGCGCCCGCGACCTGGCCGAAAAGCTTCAGGCCGAAGGCCGCGGCCTGGTGCTCGACCAGTTCGCCAACGGCGACAATCCGATTGCCCACTACAACAGCACCGGCCCTGAAATCTGGCAGCAGACCCAGGGCAGCATTACCCATTTCGTAAGCTCCATGGGTACCACCGGCACCATCATGGGCTGCTCGCAATACCTCAAGGAGCAGAACCCGGCGGTACAGATCATCGGCCTGCAACCGATGGAAGGCTCGGCCATTCCGGGCATCCGCCGCTGGCCCGAGGAATACCTGCCGAAAATCTTCGACGCCACCCGCGTCGACCGCGTGGTCGACATGTCGCAGCAGGAAGCCGAAGACACCACCCGCCGCCTTGCCCGTGAAGAGGGCATTTTCTGCGGCGTGTCTTCCGGTGGTGCAGTCGCAGCCATGCTGCGCCTCTCCCGCGAGGTGGAAAATGCCGTAATGGTCGCAATCATCTGCGACCGCGGCGACCGCTACCTGTCCACCGGCCTGTTTGATCCTAGCTAAATGTCCAAGAAAAAAAGCAACAGCGGCCTGCGCTTCCAGCCGGCTGGCGGTAACCGCACTCCCCAGGTCCCCGTGGGCAAGAAGCAGCGCCTGGACATTGAGCGCCTGGCCGGTGACGGCCGTGGCATCGCCTTCCTTGACGGGCGCACCTGGTTTGTCAGTGGCGCCTTGGCCGGTGAGGCCGTGGAGGCGCGGGTGCTCAATGCCCGTGGCAAAGTGGTCGAGGCCCGCCTGGAGCGGCTGCTGCAGGCCAGCCCCGAGCGCCGAGAGGCACCGTGCCGCCACTACGCACGTTGCGGAGGCTGCAACCTGCAGCACTTGCCGCACGAAGCGCAGCTGGCGCTCAAGCAGCGCACCTTGGCCGAGCAACTGCAGCGGGTAGCCGGCGTGCAACCCGAGCAATGGGCCGCCCCCCTGAGTGGGCCGGAATTCGGCTACCGGCGCCGGGCCCGCGTGGCCGTGCGCTGGGACGTCAAGGCGCGTCAGCTGGAGGTCGGCCTCCGTGCCGAAGCCAGCCAGGACATTATTGCCATCGACGATTGCGCGGTGCTGGTACAGCCCTTGCAGTCGATTCTGCGCCACTTGCCGACGGTGCTGCGCTCGTTAAGCAAACCGCAGGCGCTGGGCCATGTGGAACTGTTCAGTGGCACCGCCGAGGCGGTGTTGGTGCGCCACGTTGCGCCGTTGCCGGCAGAAGACCTGGCGAAACTACAGGCGTTCTGCGAGCAGGCCAATGCCCAGCTGTGGCTGCAGGGTGAAGACGAGCCGGCGCCCGTGGACCCGGCCGCGCAACTGGGCTTTGCCTTGGCACCGTGGCAGCTGGAGCTGGCCTGGCGCCCAGGCGACTTCGTGCAGGTGAATGCGCAGGTCAACACGGCGATGATCGAGCAGGCCTTGGCCTGGCTTGACCCGCAGGCGGACGAGCGGGTGCTGGACCTGTTCTGCGGCCTGGGCAACTTCGCCCTGCCGCTGGCCCGCACGGCCCGCGAGGTGGTGGCAGTGGAAGGCGTACAGGCCATGGTCGATCGGGCCGCGGCCAATGCCCGGAACAACAATGTGCATAACGCACGGTTTTTTCAGGCCGATTTATCGCAGCCATTGGCAGGCACCGGATGGGCCGCCGAGGGCTTTTCTGCGGTACTCTTGGATCCACCGCGCGACGGTGCTTTCGAGGTGGTGCAAGGCATCGCACGCCTCAAGGCCAAACGGCTGGTCTATGTATCGTGCAACCCGGCCACACTGGCGCGAGACGCGCAGGTGCTGGTCGGCCAGGGGTACCGGTTAAAAAGGGCCGGGATTCTCGACATGTTTCCTCAAACGGCGCATGTCGAGGCCATGGCGTTATTCGAAGCGGGCTAGCAGACTGGCCCCTTGGTGCGGTTTCCATGGAATGGCAGCCGCACGGTGATCGCCAGCGCACCCGCGTGGTGTGCTGTATGGAAAGGTAAAACAAAGATGGTACAGGTGAGAGTGCACCAGCCGGTCAACACTGACGGCAGTATCAATCTCGAAGGATGGTTGGACCATGTGGTAAGCGTCGATTCGGCACTGGATCGCGCAGCGCTCAAAGAAGCCTGCGAGTTTGCCCATGAGATCGAGAAGAAGGGCAACCCGGCCAAGCATTCCTGGGCGGACGGTACGTCCAGCTTTCAGGCGGGCCTGGAAATTGCCGAAATCCTGGCAGACCTCAAGCTTGACCAGGATTCCCTGGTGGCAGCGGTCATCTACCGTTCGGTACGCGAAGGCAAGGTGACCCTGGCCGAGGTCAGCCAGCGGTTCGGGCCGGTGGTGTCCAAGCTGATCGACGGCGTATTGCGCATGGCCGCCATCAGCGCCAGCCTCAGCCCGCGCCAATCGTTGGTGCTGGGCTCGCAGGCGCAGGTCGAGAACCTGCGCAAGATGCTCGTGGCCATGGTCGACGATGTGCGCGTGGCACTGATCAAGCTGGCCGAGCGCACCTGCGCAATCCGTGCGGTCAAAGCCGCCGACGACGAGAAACGCCTGCGTGTCGCGCGTGAGGTGTTCGACATCTATGCGCCGCTGGCGCACCGCTTGGGTATCGGCCACATCAAGTGGGAGCTGGAGGACCTGTCCTTCCGCTACCTCGAGCCCGACCAGTACAAGCAGATCGCCAAGCTGTTGCACGAGCGCCGGTTGGACCGCGAACGCTTCATCAGCGACGTGATGAACCAGCTGCAGAACGAGCTGCTGGCCACTGGCGTGAATGCCGACATCAGCGGCCGGGCAAAACATATCTACTCGATCTGGCGCAAGATGCAGCGCAAAGGCCTGGAATTCAGCCAGATCTACGACGTGCGTGCAGTGCGCGTACTGGTGCCGGAAATTCGCGACTGCTACACCGCGCTGGGTATCGTGCACACGCTGTGGCGGCATATTCCCAAGGAGTTCGACGACTACATCGCCAACCCCAAGGAAAACGGCTACCGCTCGCTGCACACCGCAGTCATCGGCCCCGAGGGCAAGGTGCTGGAGGTGCAGATCCGCACCCACGGCATGCATGAAGAAGCCGAGTTGGGGGTTTGCGCCCACTGGCGCTACAAGGGCACCGACGTCAAGCCCAGCTCCAACCATTACGAAGAGAAGATCTCCTGGCTGCGCCAGGTGCTGGAATGGCACGAAGAGCTGGGCGACATCGGTGGCCTGGCCGAGCAGTTGCGGGTCGACATCGAGCCAGACCGGGTCTACGTGTTCACCCCGGACGGCCACGCCATCGACTTGCCCAAAGGCTCCACGCCGCTGGACTTCGCCTACCGCGTGCACACCGAAATCGGCCACAACTGCCGAGGTGCCAAGATCAACGGCCGTATCGTGCCGCTGAACTACAGCCTGCAGACCGGCGAGCAGGTCGAGATCATCACCAGCAAGCACGGCAACCCCAGCCGTGACTGGTTGAACTCAAACCTGGGCTACGTCACTACCTCGCGGGCGCGGGCGAAGATCGTGCACTGGTTCAAGCTGCAGGCACGCGACCAGAACGTCGCCGCCGGCAAGACCTTGCTCGAACGCGAGCTTAGCCGCCTGGGCCTGCCGCAGGTGGACTTCGAACGCCTGGCTGAGAAGACCAACGTCAAGACCGCCGAGGACATGTTCGCCTCGCTGGGTGCTGGCGACCTGCGCCTGGCCCACCTGGTCAACGCCGCCCAGCAGTTGCTGGAGCCCGACCGCATCGAGCAGATCGAGCTGGTACCGCGCAAGCCTACCGGGCCGCGTACCGGCAAGCGTGGCGACATCCAGATCCAGGGTGTTGGCAACCTGCTGACGCAGATGGCCGGCTGCTGCCAGCCGCTGCCGGGCGATGCCATCGTTGGTTACATCACCCAAGGGCGTGGCGTGAGCATCCACCGCCAGGACTGCGCCTCGGTGCTGCAACTGGCGGGCAAGGAGCCGGAGCGCATGATCCAGGTGAGCTGGGGGCCGATCCCGGTGCAGACCTACCCGGTCGACATCGTCATCCGTGCCTACGACCGCCCGGGGCTGCTGCGCGATGTCTCGCAGGTGCTGCTGAACGAGAAGATCAACGTGCTGGCGGTGAACACCCGCTCGAACAAGGAAGACAACACCGCGCTGATGTCGCTGACCATCGAGATTCCAGGGCTGGACGCGCTGGGGCGCCTGCTGGGGCGGATCTCGCAGTTGCCGAACATCATCGAGACGCGGCGTAATCGTACCCCTTGAGACCGCGGCGCCTGCTTCGCGGGCTCGCCCGCTCCCACAGGTACGGTGCAGATTTCGAAACCTGCATCCATCCTGTGGGAGCGGGCAAGTCGGGGCGCCGAACCGCCGCGAAGAAGCCACCACCGAAGGACCTGCCTGAATGACCTACACCCTCGAAGACCTGCTGCACCTCATGGCCCGCCTGCGCGACCCGCAGTACGGCTGCCCGTGGGACCTCAAGCAGAACTACGCGAGCATCGTCCCGCACACCATCGAAGAGGCCTACGAGGTCGCCGACACCATCGAGCGCGGCGATTTCGAGCACTTGCAGGGTGAGCTGGGCGACCTGCTGTTCCAGGTCGTCTACTACAGCCAGCTTGCCCGGGAAGAGGGGCGTTTCGAGTTTGATGGCGTGGTCGACAGCATCACCCGCAAGCTGATCCGCCGCCACCCGCATGTATTCCCTACCGGCGAGCTCTATGCACCGCTGGATACCCCCAGCCTGAGCGAGGCCCAGGTCAAGTCGCGCTGGGAGGAAATCAAGGCAGAGGAGCGTGCCGAGAAAAGCACGCCCGAGCAATTGTCGCTGCTCGACGACGTGCCGGCTGCCTTGCCGGCCCTGTCGCGGGCAGCCAAACTGCAAAAGCGTGCGGCCACCGTGGGTTTCGACTGGCCTGCGGCGTTGCCTGTGCTGGACAAGGTGCGTGAAGAGCTGGATGAGGTGCTGCAGGCCATGGCCGACGGCGATGCCGATGCCCTTGAAGATGAGGTCGGCGACTTGCTCTTCGCCACCGTCAACCTGGCCCGCCACCTCAAGCACGACCCCGAGAACGCGCTGCGCCGCGCCAACCGCAAGTTCGAGCGACGCTTCCGTTTTATCGAACAGGCATTGCGCGACAGTGGTCGACCCATTGAAGATTGTAACCTTGACGAGCTGGATGCCCTTTGGGGGGAAGCCAAACGTCTGGAAAAGAACCTGCCCAGCTGCGGCTGAGCTGTTGCATAAGTGAGTGAACATTCATGAGCCTTTCCCTTCGCGACCAATTGCTCAAAGCCGGTCTGGTCAACCAGAAACAGGTCTCGCAGACCAACAAAGCCGAAAAGAAACAGAAGCGCATGGAGCACAAAGGCCAGGTCGAAGTCGACGACAGCCAGCAGCGCATCGCCAAGGAAGCCATGGCCGAAAAGGTCAAGCGCGACCAGGAACTGAACCGCCAGCAGCAGGAAAAGGCCGAGCAGAAAGCCCGTGCCGCACAGATCAAGCAACTGATCGAAGCCACTCGCCTGCCCAAGCTGAGCACCGAGGATTACTACAACTTCGTCGATGACAAGAAGGTCAAGCGCATCGCCGTCAATGCCTTGATGCGTACCAAGCTGAGTAACGGCGCGTTGGCCGTGGTGTCTCATGCCGGCGGCTACGAGGTGATCCCTCGCGAAGCGGCGGTGAAGATCCAGGAGCGCGACCCTGGGCGTATCCTGCTGCTCAATACCCATGTCGAGGAAGCGGACGAAGATGACCCGTACGCCGCCTACAAGATCCCTGATGATCTGATGTGGTAAACACGAAAAACCCCGCCTTGGCGGGGTTTTTCATTGCAAGACTGATCATTGCGTGGTGCGCTGGTTTTCCAGGTCTTCCAGTTCTGCACGGTACTGGTGTGCTTCGTGTTCATTATGGAACATGCCGACCAGCTGGCCTTGTTGGTGCACATCCCAGATCCGCACGCCAGCGGCCAGGCCTTCGTGGGACATTTTCGATTCGTCGCGTTCGGTTACTTGGACTGTCATCGGTAAACTCCACTGCTTCAGTTGGCTGCGACACTGTGTCGCACACCTTCTTTATAGAGTTTGTTAGCAGGCTAAGTAAATAAAACAGGCATGAAACAAGTTTCATGAAGCTGGAAGGTGTGCTGCCTGTACCGGCCCTATCGCCGGCAAGCCAGCTTGTATGGTTAGACTTGAAGGGAGGAGGAGGGACAAAGCCAGCTTCTGACTGTTAGCGCAGTACAGAC